>JAJYJE010000088.1 GCA_021789715.1 bacterium
GCCATAACATTGCGATGTTCGTCGCTGGAGCCGCCAAACAAATACATTCGCGCACCCTCGCCGGAGGCCGACCCGTCTTTGGCAGAAAAATCCATCATAATGCCGCAAGCCAGCAATTGCCGCTGATATAACGCGCGGTAAATTCGCAGTTTCACCGCCCCGCTCGCATTATGCAAAGCAAAAAAATTGATGAGCTTATGGTAATAAGCCTCGCTATGGCCGCGGTAATTTTGCCGGCTCTGGGTTGCCACAATAAGATTTACGGCATCGTTAATATAAAGCCCGTGACCCGGCGTAACCGCCAACTCCGATTCTACCGCCACGCCGTAGCGTTCGGCGATCTTAATATTGTAACGAGTCTTCGGGTGCATAGCAGTAAGCAGCCGCCCGGCCGGGATACCTAAGTCCACCACCATGGTAATAGCCGGCTGAATGTTGGTTGATTTGCGGCCGATGGTGTTCAGGCCGGCCATTTCCATGGTCGGTTCAATGCGAATAAATACCGCCTCCGCAAATTTCCTTTGCAATTCCTGCAATAAAAATTGCAAATTGAAAATTTCCTGTCCCGTTTGCGGGGAAAATTGAAAATTCTTACCTCCAGCGAGTACCGGACCGTAAGGCAGATACAAGTAATACTGGCCGAACGGCAGCGGCATCTTTAGCGCCTGCCCTACCCCCCGCCACTGGCCGGTTTCGTCAACCAAACAAAAGCGGCTCGGCAGGTTGCCAAGCTCCTTTTGCCAATCGCCCCATTCCCAGGCCTGCAAAAACGTACCGCCGGGCTGGGCGGCTACAAAGGCGTTGTAACGGTCCTTGTCGGCTAATGATAATTCAACTAACTGCATATCAATTTAACAATTAAACAATTTAACAATATAACAATTTGTTTAGTCGTTAATTGGTTAAATTGTTACTCTGGCTATTAGCTTTTCCCCAGTATCCTCAGCGCTTCCTTAAGCTGCTGCGGGCCTGGCAGGGTCGCATCGATCTTCTTTAGCGCATCGCGCACTTCCTTTTGGCTATAACCAAGAGCGATAAGCGCTTCAAACGCGTCTCCGCTCGCGGCTACGCCGCCAGACGCGGCCTCAAGCGCGCCAACTTTGGATTTTAGTTCCACAATGATTTTTTCGGCAGTCTTAAGCCCAACGCCGGAAATCCTGGTAAATACCGCCGCATCCTGATTGGCGATGGCCTGGCGCACAGCCTCCACGCGCGCGGCCGACAGAATCGCCAACGCTACCTTCGGCCCAACACCAGACACGGTAATCAGCAGCTCAAAAAACTGCAGCGCGTTAAAATCCGGCAAACCGAACAGCGCCTGCCCGTCTTCGCTGACTTTCAAATAAGTATACAAGCTGACCGTGTCCCCGTTTTTTGCCTCCAGCGTCTCCGGCGTCACAAAGACCTTGTAGCCGACCCCGTTGTTTTCCAGAATGACGTAGGTCAAACCTTTATCTAAAATTGTTCCTTTTAAATACGCGATCATAATTACAAAACCACTAATAATACGAACCTGCCTGCCTCGAGTCAGGTTTACAAAAGCATACAAAATGAATTCCGAAGTTTGTGCAAGTTTTCGTATTGCTCCCGTTTGTAGATTTGTAGTTATATATTACCATAATCAGCCGCTTTTAGCATGGACAGCCGTCTATGCATTCTGGTATGATAAAAGATGACTTTACCCCGTCCTATAGGTCGTATGTGCGTTAATATATGGATACTTTCAGACTACACTCAAAATTCCAACCGGCCGGCGATCAACCTAAGGCCATAGAAGGATTGGTCAAATCGCTCCAAACCGGCCGGCGCTACCAAACCCTGCTCGGTGTCACCGGCTCCGGGAAAACGTTTACCATGGCCAACGTAACACAAAAATTGCAGCGACCGACCCTGGTCATCAGCCACAACAAAACTTTAGCTGCCCAACTGGCCGCCGAATTCCAGGATTTTTTTCCCGACAACGCCGTTCATTACTTTGTTTCCTATTATGACTACTACCAGCCGGAAGCTTACATTCCCCGCAGCGATACTTATATAGAAAAGGAAACTCAAATTAATGAAGAAATCGACCGGCTGCGCAATGCCGCTACGCAATCGCTGCTCTCCCGCCGCGACGTGCTTATTTGCGCTTCAGTATCGTGCATTTACGGCTTAGGCAACCCGGCTAACTATTTGGAATTATCGCTTAAAATAAAAAAAGGAAGCGCCTACAAACGCGACAAATTGCTGCGCCGACTGACCGACTTGCAGTACCACCGCAACGACCTCGAACTGGAACGAGGCACCTACCGCGCCCAGGGCGATATTGTGGAGATTATTCTTTCCAGCGAAGACACCATAATCCGCATGGATTTTTTCGGCGATGAGATCGAAAAAATCGAACGGCTAGACGCTGTGTCCGGGCACAAAATTGAAGATTTAAAGGAATTCACCATCTTCCCGGCCAAACATTTTGTAACACCCGAAGACCAGGTTAAAGCCGCCATAGAGAGCATTCGCGCCGAACTGGCCGAGCGTTTAGCCGAACTCAAAAAGCAAGGCAAAATCCTAGAAGCCGCCCGCCTGGAGCAGCGCACTAATTTTGACCTGGAAATGCTGGCCAACACCGGCTTCGTAGCGGGCATCGAAAATTACTCCCGCCACTTGGACGGTCGCGCCGCGGGCGAACCGCCGTCAACCCTAATTGATTATTTTCCCGACGACTTTTTGCTATTTATTGACGAATCCCACCAAACAGTGCCCCAAATTGGGGCGATGTACGAGGGTGACCGCAGCCGCAAGTCCACCCTGGTCGATTATGGTTTCCGCTTGCCATCGGCAATGGATAATCGCCCATTGAAGTTCAGTGAATTTGAAAAGAAAATCAACCAGGCGATATTTGTTTCCGCCACACCGGCCAAGTTTGAAATTGAAGCCAGCTTGACGCAAAAAGCCAGTTTTAAACCCAAACGGCTACTTGAACCGGGGGTAACAGGCAATAGCCAACCGGCAATAGATTCTCATGCCTTATCCCTTTTGCCTAATCCCTCAATTATTGAGCAAATCATCCGCCCCACCGGCCTGCTTGACCCGACAATCGAAACCAAACCCATTAAAAATCAAGTCGACGATCTAATCGAACAAATCAAAGCCCGCATCGGCAACCACGAGCGCGTGCTTGTGGCTACCCTGACTAAACGCATGGCGGAAGAACTGACGGAGTATTTAAAGGAAGACGGGATCAAGGTCCAATATGTCCATTCCGACGTCGACACGTTCGAGCGGCTGGAGATCTTGCGCGATTTACGGCTCGGGGTTTACGACGTGCTTGTCGGCATCAACCTGCTCCGGGAAGGGCTGGACCTGCCCGAAGTCTCGCTGGTCGCAATACTCGACGCGGACAAAGAAGGCTTCTTGCGCTCCGAAACGTTCTTTATGCAAATGATGGGCCGCGCCGCCCGCCACATTAACGGGCACGTAATAATGTATGCCGATAA
Organism: bacterium; assembly: GCA_021789715.1. Lineage (GTDB taxonomy): Bacteria > Patescibacteriota > Doudnabacteria > UBA920 > UBA920 > JAJYJE01. Next base: position 3,477 of record JAJYJE010000088.1, read on the forward strand.
GATCACCGGCTCAATGCGGCGCGCCATCGACGAGACCGGCCGGCGCCGCAAATTGCAGGAAGCATCTAACAAAAAGCGCGGCATTACGCCGCAAAGCATCAAAAAGGCCGTGGCTGATTCGCGCCTTGCGGGAAGCAAAAAAGAAATTGCCGATGAAGATACTGAAAAAAAAGACGTTACAGAAATGGATAAAGACGAACTTAAATTTTATCTTCACGAACTGGAAGAGCAAATGGATTTAGCCGCCAAGGGCCTGGAATTTGAGGCCGCTGCTAGAATACGCGACCGCATCGCAGAAATTCACAAACTTGCAAAATTGTCAGGTAAAAAAATCTAGAGCCGGACGAAATCCAGCACCGGAGTCGCCGCTTGCGGCGAAACGACTGGTACTGGGCGAACTGGCCTCCCAAATTCGCGACAAGATACCGGAAATTAACAAAATCAGCAACTAAATTACTCTGGACTTCAGTCCAGAGTAATTTAGTCTTTGGGATCCATGCTTTATTTTTATAAACCCTTAGACGAAAAACTCAAAGCAACTTTTCACTCACGGAACCCTTCCGTTACTTTTTCGTAATCTGCCGCCGCTTGCCAGGCATACTCAAATAAATTACGAAGAGATTTGTAAATCCCCTGGCTGGAAATTTGGACGGCAAAAATGTACGGCTCAAAGGAAAAAAACGTAGCCTTGCCATCGTGCAGGCAATTATCTGTTAAAAACTCGCTGCTACCTGGAGCGAATTTTTGGATAAAGTTCTCCCCATGGTCCATACTCCGAGCATACGCTAAATCAGCCTGGCTGCGGGTCAGCAATTCGCGGACCTTAATCCGGCCAGCCATGGCTTGCCCATTGAGCTTTTGTGGATAGTCTGGGTAGACCAAAATGATGTCCCGAATGGTGGAAAAAAAATCTACGTGTTTAGCGGAAAGAATCTGGTCGTACACGCCCCGCACCGCTTCCCTGCCTTCAAATAACAAAACTTGCGGCTTATTAATTTTGGCATTATAAAGCGCCAGCATATTAGGCAGGAACCGTTTTACCAGTT
>JAJYJE010000089.1 GCA_021789715.1 bacterium
GCCGGCGTGCCGGTAGCCGTTTCCAATATCTCCAGCATGCCGGAAGTGGCGGGCGAGGCGGCCGCGTACTTTAATCCTAAAGACACGGGCGATATTGCCCGCGCCCTTAAGGATATTTTATTCGATAAATCGCTGGCTGACCGGCTTAGGGGGCGGGGGAGGGAAAGGCTAAAACAGTTTAGCTGGGAAAAATGCGCCCGGGAAACGCTGGAAGTATTAACCGGATTTAGCGGCAAGTGACAAGCGCGGAGCCGCAGGTGCTTGTAATTTTTCACTTCTATTTTTTGTACGGATTTTTATGACCAAAGATTTAATTGAAAAGCTAAAAAATCTCCCCAAACTTCGCCTGCTTATAATTCTTTTCACCGTTTGGCAGTACGTCAGCGTTTTGGGAATGGCCGTGCTTGGCTGGAGCAATTCCCTGGTATGGCTAAATACCGGGCTGTTGCTGGCATTTTTGGTGCTGTGCCCGGTTTATGAGTCCCTGCTGCTGCTGATACTATCCATACCGTTTTCCGTTGTCCTGCCAAACACCCGGTTTAATTCGTTGCCGATGTGGAGGGTGCTGTTCCTTGGGTTGTTCGCGGTTTGGCTGGTCAGAGACAAAAAATTCAGGATAAAAAATATCAATTTCCTTCCATGGGATAAATATTTAGCCTGGTTTGTCGGAATCGGCCTGGCGCTGGTTTTACTGGCGGCCCCGTTTAAGGCGGAAGGGCTCAGGCAGGTTTTCTTTTTATTGAACGTCTACGCGCTCTACGTGGTACTGATTAACACGCTCAAGAGCAAACAGCAGATTTTTGAATTGATCCGTTACGTAATTTGGTCGCTGGCGATTATCATTACCCTGGGTTTTGCCCAGCTTATCGGCACGTTTTTAACGAATTTGGACGTATTTTGGGTATATTGGGCATCGAACATTACCAAGCTGTATTACGGGACCGATTTCGCCAATGTCGCTCTCTACTCCAATTCCTGGTTTTCATATTCCGGCGGCGGCCGGGAATTGCGCATGTTTTCCATTATGCCGGATTCCCAGAGCTTTTCTTATATCTGCCTAATTGCGCTATGCATGGGTACGGCGCTGACACGCAGCGTATTTAAGCACATCCGCAAGTGGCTGTGGTCCGGCATTCGCTTTGCCGGCCTGGCTTTGATTTTGAGCGGTACGCGCGCCGTTTGGGTGGGAATGGCCGCCCCGTTTTTGGCCGCCGCGGCCGCTTTTCGGAAAAATTTCCAAAAGCATTTGGCGGAAAAGTTTTTGTGGCCGTTTATTATCATTTTTGTGTTGTTTGCCGCGTCGCCGCTAATAAACCAGGGTTTGAGCTTGCTGCAAGTCAGCAAATTCAAGGAAAATTTCCTAAGCCGGGCCGAGAGCATTTATAATCTTCAGGAAACGTCCAATCACGGCAGGATATTAATGTGGGAAGACAGCGCGTTATACGCGCTCAGGCACCCTTTGGGCATAGGATTGGGCAATTTTTTGGTTTCGTTCAGCCCGGGCAGCCGCGCCAAGAATTATAACGACCTGGCTAATCAGATTGACACCCGCTATAATCTGCCGGCAAAAGATGTTTCGGCGCACAGCCTCTATCTCCAGATTTTAATCGAGACCGGGGTTTTTGGGTTTATCGCGTTTGCTTTATTCTGGTGGTCAGTAATCCGGTACTTGTGGCGTTTTATCCGGTATCATAAGGATAAGCAGGATTTTTTGGTATACTTCGTGGTCCAGGCCCTGCTGATGGTGCTGTGGATTCTGGCGGCGGCGGTTTTTGATATTACGATATTTAACGACAAGGTCCTCATGTATTTTCTTATCAATATAGGCGTTGCCGGAGTGATCGTAAGCCGGTACCAGGAATATGAAGAACATTCTTAAGGCTTGCCGGAAAAGGCATTGTAATTTGCCATGCCCCGAGTAACCGTTGTCCAGGTCGTTTATAATAACCGGCGGTTTATAGAACCGGTGTTTTCGGCGATCTTTAGCCAGACATTCAAAGATTTTAACGCAGTCGCGGTTATTGCCGGAAATGACGACGGCGGCAAAGAGCTGCTGCGGGAAAAATTTCCCCAAGTGGAAATAATCGATCCGGGTTATAACATTGGCTTTGCGGCTGGGCATAATTTGGTGTTTGAAAAATACGACAGCGATTTTTTCCAGCTGGTTAATCCAGATCTTGTGATGGAGCCGGATTATATCGAGCGGCTGATAAAAGCTTTTGACGATTCTCGAGTCGGCGCGGCCACGGGAAAATTGCTGCGTTACGATTTTGACCGGCAGGGCAAAACGGACATTATTGATTCCACCGGCGTTACCATCGGCAAATCCGGCCGCGCGCGCGACCGCGGCCAGCACGAAGTCGACAACGGACAATATGACAGGTTAACGTTGGTTGCCGCCGTTTCCGCCGCCGGCGCGATGTACCGCAAAGAAGCGCTGGATAACATCAAATACCCGATATCAAATATAAAAAATGAATATTTCGACGAAGACTTCCACTCTTACTGGGAAGACGTAGATTTATCGTGGCGCCTGACGAACGCCGGTTGGAAAAATATTTTCGTCCCGTTAGCGATCGGCTACCACGGCAGGGGGGCGGGATCTTCGGAAAATGGCTATGCCGATGTTACGGGCTTTATCAAGCATCACAAAAAGCTTTCGCCGAGGATCCGCCAGCTTAACTACCGGAATCATATTTTTATGTACATAAAAAATTCGCCGTGGTTCTATCCGCAGTTTTTTGTCCGGGAACTTTTTATGTTGGGGTATGTTATTTTGTTTGAAACCGGGACGCTCGGGATTGTTCCGTCAATGTTAAAATTATTGCCGAAGATGTGGCGAAAGCGCAAATATATCAGATATAACATAATTTTCGGCCGCGACTGATATTATATGGTGGATTTATCGATCATTATTCTTTGTTATAAGTCCAAAGGCCACCTGGCGGTTCTGTTGCCGAGTATTTATAAAAGCCGCGGCGTTGCTTTTGATGCCCCGCGGCTTTCGTCCGATGCAGCCTTGGCGAAGTCGGATGCTTATCGTTTTTCCGCCGAGGTAATCGTGGTGGATAACGGCTCGAGCGACGGCACCCTCGAATGGCTGGAGGAGGCTGGTTTTCTCGGCCGAGAAAACCAGTCCGGCGTAAAAATTATCGAGAACATAAATAACGGTTTTGCCGCCGGCAATAACCTGGGCATAAGGCAGTCTCGCGGCCGGTATGTTTTATTGCTTAACCCCGATACCAAATTGGAGCCTGACACGCTGCAAATAATGTTGGATTTCATGGAATCCAGGCCGGATGTGGGCATGGGCGGCTGCAAGCTAATAAAAGCCGACGGCAAGCTGGACCTTGCCTGCCGCCGCCGGTTCCCGAACCCGCGGAATAGCTTTAAGCGGTTATTTTTACGCGACAATAAGGATTACAATTATTCCGACATTGATGAAAACATAAGTATGGAAGTTGATAGTATTGTTGGCGCGTTCATGGTGGTACGAAAATCGGTCATTGATAGAATCGGCCTGCTCGATGAATCGTTTTTTATGTACGGCGAAGACCTGGACTGGTGCTGGCGCTGCAAAGCAGCCGGTTTTAAAGTATGGTATTATCCCGGAACTTTTATTACCCATTATAAAGGCGAATCCAGCCGCAAGGCGCCGTTTAAGATGCTCAAGGCTTTCCACGACGCCATGTGGATTTTTTACCGCAAGCACTACGCCGGCCGGTACTCTTTTGTTTTAAATTGGGCGGTTTGGCTGGGGATTTACGGGAGGATGTCGGTTTTAATGCTTGTTAATTTTGTTAAAAAAAATCCCACCGTCAGCGCTTGGTTAATATTAGGATACGGCTTCCGATTATGATATAATGGAAAAACTATATCTAAATTCAGTTATATTATGGATTTAACCGATCGAAGTTTTCAATCGGAACAAACTCCGATAAAAAAGCCGCGCGGCCCCTTTTGGAAATGGGGCGCGGTAGTTTTGGTTCTGCTAATCGCCGTTTATGAATTCGGCTATACCATGGGCCGCAAAGGCTACGTTTTTGTGCCAAAGAGTTTTCAGGTCGTAAACCAGAGCGGCCAGCCTCAAACGGTCGATTATAACTTGCTATGGGATGCCATTAATACGGTTAACCAAAAATATATTGACCAGCCCATAGACCAGCAAAAAGTGCTCTATGGCGCGGTCCAGGGAGCCATTGCGGCCGTTGGCGATCCTTATACGACGTATTTTACGCCGAACAGCTTGAATGATTTTCAGACCAGCCTTAAGGGGAGCTTTGAAGGTATTGGCGCCGAAGTTGGGATGCAGGACGGCAATATTGCGGTTGTGGCTCCGCTTGACGGCAGTCCGGCGCAAAAAGCCGGACTTAAGGCCAAAGATATTATAGTTAAGGTGGACGGCCAATCGACTTCCGGCTGGTCCGTGGATCAGGCGGTAAGCAAAATTCGCGGTCCCAAGGGCACCAAGG
>JAJYJE010000090.1 GCA_021789715.1 bacterium
AGCTTCCATTCAGCCTGCCTAACCAGCGAGTCGGGCATGGCAGCCAAGCGCCTGCACAGCGGGACGCATCAAACCCCCTGACAAGTTCGCGCACGAATTAACCGTTAAGCTGCCATAGAACCGCTCAAACCTCTTATGAACCATCCCATTTTCACGTTTTTTGATATCATTGTGATGCTGTTGCTGATTGTCGTTATTGCCCTGCAAAACAAATCATCCGGCCTGTCCAACGTATTCGGCGGCGCCGGCAATATCGTACAAACGCGCCGCGGTTTCGAGAAATGGCTGTTCTACGCCACGATAGTGCTGGGGATTATTTTCGTAAGCATCAACGTTATCCTATTATTGCTCAAATAACCTACAACACGCTCCTGCGAAAGACTTGTTAGGAAAAATTCAAGCGTAGTTTTCCGCAAATCTCTAGTCTAGTATAGTCCTGTGGCATGACTGAGCTCCTCCGCAACTTTACCAGCTTCTGCAAGCAAACCTATGCCGGTTTGAAGCAGATTAAAGCCCTAAGCTTTTCCTCTTTGAGGAAAGTTTTTTCATTATTGGAGAAAACCGAAAAAATCGCCATGGGACTTTTGGCGGCCGTAGCAATTCTCGCCTTGGCAGTTTCCTTCCGTAACTTTTATCTCAGCCATTCCGTGCTGGTACCGGCCAACGGCGGCGTTTATACCGAAGGTTTTATCGGCCAGCCGACATACATAAATCCCCTGCTCGCTCATCAGGACCCGGATTTATCCTTAACCACCCTGGTATTCTCGGGTCTCTACAAATACGACAGCCAGGGCAAGCTGATCCCGGACTTGGCCGACGGCATGCCCGTGATATCCGCCGACCAAAAGCAGTACACTATCCGCTTAAAACGAAACGTGAAATGGCAGAATGGCAGGCCGCTGACCGCCGATGACGTTGTGTTTACCATCCAAGCCCTGCAGAACCCCAGCTTCAAAAGCCCCTACTCCGCCATGTGGCAATCCACCACTGTGGAAAAATTGGACGACTACACTGTACGGTTCACCACCAGGGACGTTTCCGGACCTTTTTTGCAAAACTTGACTCAGCCTGTCTTATCAAAATTCATTTGGAGCCGGGTTGACCCGCAAAACATTCTGCTGTCCAACAACAACCTTAAAGCCATAGGCAGCGGTCCTTATGCCATAAAAGAAATAAAGAAACTGGCCAGCGGCAAAGTCGACCAAATTACCTTTACCGCCAATAACGATTACTACCTGGGTCGCCCCAAGATCAATACCGTAATCGTAAAATTCTACGACACGGACAACGATGTCCTCCACGCCCTCCAGAGCGGGGAAATTGACGGCTACGGTTTTACCGCGCTCGGCAGCAATCTCTACCTGGACAAGGACCAAAGCGGCTTACAGCTTCTCGCTCTTCCCCTTCCCCAATACCAGGTTGCCTTTTTTAATCTGAACAATAAAATTTTGGCCGATGACTCCGTCCGCCAGGCGCTCAATCTGGCGGTGGACCGGACTAAAATTATCGGTGATGTCCTAAAAAACCAGGCTATTTTGCCCACATCCCCGCTCCTGGCGGGCCAGGCCGGGGCCAAACCGCTGGCCGCAGCTCCCAACCCGGCGCAAGCGGCGGCGCTGCTCGACAGTGCCGGCTGGAAAGTTAACCCCAAAACCAATCTGCGCGCCAAAAAAAATCAAACACTCGAGCTTCGCCTGGTCACCAACGACTCCCTGGCCGATTCCGACGTAGCTCAAGCGCTGGCCGACCAGTGGCAAAGCCTTAACTTAAAAATCGACCTGACTATCGTGCCGACCGATCAAATTACCGACAGCGTTATCCGCCCCCGCAACTTTGACATTTTGCTGTTCCCGCAAAAATTTAACGCCGACCCCGACCCATTCGCCTTTTGGCATTCGAGCCAAGTCAAAGATCCGGGCTTTAACCTGACCGGCTTTGCCGACCCTAATGTTGACAAACTCATTGACCAGGCCCGAACCACGACTGACCAACAGGCCCGGGCGCAGCTATATTCGCAATTCGACCAGATCCTCCAAAACAAAGTCCCGGACATCCTGCTCGACCAATACGTTTACACATACGCCTTGCCAAGCGATATAAAAAATATCACTCTAAACAAACTCTACGATCCCAGCCAGCGGTTTTACGATATCGGCAACTGGTACATATCGGAAAAAAGGGTGCTCAAGTAAGGCATCATTAAAACATTTTGACCTCCTGCCATTTTGACATTCTAGTGCAAGCTTGATGTTGCTATGGTAAGATGTTAAAATATTATCTGTCCCGCATAATTGGAGCCGCGGTGGTGGAATTGGCATACACGTACGTTTCAGGTACGTATGGCCGCAAGGCCGTGAGGGTTCAAGTCCCTCCCGCGGCACCATTTGTACAGGACACGGCACCAAAGCGCCTCATTGACATCCCGGCATAGGTGTGATATAATATTTTTACAAGTTCAAATTTCCTCCAGAAACAAAAGGAAAAATTGAAACTGACAGTTAACAGATCGCAGTCCAAAATGTCTTTTAGATTACTACCTGTTAATTGCGCAAGTTAGGCGAGTCGGCCGAACAGGCCACGCGCATAACTCCCTTACAGCATTTGCGCGGCCGTACGGACCGCCGAAAAGGAGCTTTTGTTATATGTTAATTGGCTTGTAAGCGCAAAAGCCAAAGAAAGTTTTTTATGATCAAAAAAATTAATCACTCGCATCGCGCGCCCCAGGCTCCGGCCAATGACTCGTCTCGCCGAGGGCGGCCAGAGGCGGACCGGCTGGAAATGCTGATCAACAAAGCAACCAGTTTAGGCCAAAGTCCGGCTACGGCCACGGTGACCACCAGCCCTTACACGGCTTCCCGGCAAAACCTCCGCGTCATTCCGATGGGCGGCATTGAAGAAGTCGGGGAAAATATGACAGTACTGGAATACGGCAACGACCTGATTGTCATAGACATGGGTCTGGCGTTCCCGGACGAAACCATGCCCGGTATAGACTACATTATCCCCGACACCAAATGGCTGGAAGAAAACAAGCGGCGCATCCGCGGCGTAATAATTACCCACGGACACTTGGACCACATTGGCGCCATCCCCTACATCCTGCCCAAAATCGGTGACCCGCCCATTTACACCATGCCGCTAACCGCCGGCTTCATCAAAAAGCGCCTGGAAGAATTCGGTCTCGTGGGCCGCAGCCGCATAAATGTTTTTGGCATTGATGATGTCCTAAATTTAGGCAGCTTCAAAATCCGCTTCTTCCGCCTTAATCACAACATCCCGGACAGCATCGGCCTGTCGATTATGACGCCGGTCGGCCAAATTATTTATTGCACCGACTGGAAATTCGACCACACGCCGGCAGACCAAAAACCGGCCGAATTTCAAAAAATTGCCAAGTTTGCCAGCGAAGGCGTTATGCTTTTAATGTCGGACTCGACCAACGCCACCAAACCGGGCTACTGCCAATCGGAACGCGAACTGGGCCAAACCATTGACCGGACATTCGCCGATATCAAGGGCCGCATTATTTTCGCGACTTTCAGCACCAATATTTCCCGCGTGCAGCAAGTGTTTGATGCCGCGGCCAAATACAACCGCAAAGTTATTGTCACCGGCCGTTCTCTGGTCAACAACATCGAAATCGCGCTATCCTTGGGTTATCTTAAAATTCAGCCCAAGATAATTATCAAATCCGAACAGGCCAAGAAGTACCCGGATAACCAGATTGTCATTCTGACCACGGGTTCCCAGGGCGAAGACGCGGCCGGACTGGCGCGCATGGCCCGGGGCGACCACAAGACGGTCAAAATCAAAAAAGGCGACACGGCCATTGTATCGGCTACGCCAATTCCCGGCAATGAACGCTCGGTCGCGGCCGTACTCTCTAACCTAACCCGCCTTGGGGCGCATGTAATTTACAACAAAGTTCTCGACATCCACACCTCCGGCCACGCCCACCAGGAAGAACTGAAACTGATGATGGCGCTGGTTAAGCCGAAGTACTTTATGCCGATCCACGGCGAGCACCATATGATCGTCACGCACGCGGATCTGGCACGCACCATGGGTATACCGGACCCCAACGTATTCGTACTCGATAACGGCCAAGTTCTGGAAATCGGCTCAAGCGGCCAGGCAAAAATTCAGGATGCCAAAATGCCGACCGGCTATGTGTTTATCGACGGCCTAGGCGTAGGCGACGTCGGCGAGGTCGTAATCCGCGACCGCCAGGTTATGGCCCAAGACGGTATGTTCGTTATAATCATGACGCTGGACCGCCGCAATGGCAAACTGGTCAACCAGCCGGACATTATTTCCCGCGGCTTCATTTATATGAAGGGTAACGACGATTTGATCCGCGAGGT
>JAJYJE010000091.1 GCA_021789715.1 bacterium
CCGATCATACCAGCCGCTTTGCGTGGTTAAGTAAGTATAAGTTTCCCCCGGATGGATCTGAGTAACGATCTTGCCGGCAGTAGAAGGGGAAGAACGGACGTTCAAATAGCCCGTTGGCGTATTTAACACTTTTAACAACTTACCAGGCAGCGCCGGAACAGTGCTGGTGGCTGCCGCTGGAGTGCCGGACGCGGTTGAAGGCACTGTGGCAGCGGAGGAACTGGCATTTACGTCTGTGGAAGTCGAGTCGGCGGACGTAGTTGTGGCAACCTGCTGGCCATTGTCCAAAGCGGGACTGGTCGCGGCCACAGGCTGCTTTTGGAACAGGGTTGAAAAATCACCGCCGCCTGTGTTTGACCGATCCGTATACCATAAATATGCGCCGAACGCCACGCTAACCGCCAGCAAAACAATCAAAATACTCCAGCCCGCTTTCCGTCCGGCGGAATGTTTGGGCAACTCAATCTTTTCTCTAACCGGCGCGGCAAACGGCACCTCCGCCGGGGCGGCTTCTGAAGAAGCGGCCGATTCGGTAATCAGTCTTTTTTCCGAATTGGTTAAGGTAATTTTTGGCGGCAAAACCGTACTGGCAGGGCCGGGAGGCGGCACTGGCGCCCCGCCCGCGGGGGCGTTTATTCCCTCCACTAAAGGCTTCGCCTTAACTGTCCGGCGCAGAGCGGCACCGGACGGCGTCGGTCTCGGTTTGGCAGACGAACCACCCGATTCGATTATTCCGTTAAAAATATTTTCCGGCTCGGAAGCCTCTTCGGTCGGTTGTTTGATATCGTTAGCGTTGGCCATAAGCGTTATTTGAATCCGCCCGGCTTAGACGGATACCTAATTTAATTGCGTGTCTCCATTATACACGTTTTTTGTTAAACAGAAAAACACCGAACGCCGGTGCGCCTATTGATTTATTAAACTCCACTCCCAAAGAGGCGGGCGCGCTTAGATAACTATTAATTATTCTTTCATCTTACTAGGCGTTTTTTAAAACCGCCGTTAATCTGCCGCTTTTCAATTGGATCGGATCAATGTCCGACTTATTCCAGCCTTTTTCAGTTTTGGATCGCATTTATAATTTCCAAAATATCAGCAATCTCTTCTGGGGGATTTTCTGCGCTGTCCGCTTGCCGCGCTCCCGCCGCTTCCTCCACTAATTTCTTTAATAAAAACTTTGAAAAGTTTTACCATCCTCGATTTCTTCCCAGCTAACCCCCCGATCCGTTTTTGGTTGGATTTATAGACGGGGTATTATTCCTAACTAAATTAGGATACTCCGGTTCTATAGGCAGACCGGTATGTTTAAATTCCATAATTATTGATGCCTTATTCATTCATCTGGGCCAATGCTATTTTTTTGGCCCTGGACCATCGTTTAACCTCTGTCTCACGCCGCAGCGCTTTGTGCCGGCTGCGGAACCTCTCACTATATATCATAGCCCCGCCTCCCCTGCTCCTGACATACTTCGATCCCCTGCCGCTATTGTGCAATTTTTCTCTATGTTTCAAATCCTCCGTACTGCCGCAATACAGAGAACCGTCTTTGCATTTAAGGATATAAAAGTAAAACATGATACTTGTATTATACCGGCTTTTCCAGCTATAATAAATAGCAACTCCATAGAAACGGCGGCTCCGTGTTTCCTAATCAGGATATCATGAGGAAAATTTGGGGAAGAGGAGCACCTGCGGAGAGCTTGGGTTCCAATATTTATATCGGAACGAAAACTCGTAGCAAGTTACGATGAGGAGAGGTCGCATAGCGGTCTAGTGCGCTGGTCTCGAAAACCGGTAGCTCCGCAAGGGGCTCGAGGGTTCGAATCCCTCCCTCTCCGCCAGTTAAAAAATTAATTTAAATCACATGAAAAAAATAATAGATGCCGTCCTTATTTTCGGATTCCTCCTGGTTGACTTCTTTTTCTTCCACGATGCCTTTAAGGCCGGTGAACGCATTTCCCTGGCCCAATACCTGACCGGACTGTTGAGCATTCCGGTATTCGTGTTTTCCCTCCGGTCCCTATTCCAAAAACAAAAAACAATTTAACCACCCCTAGACAAAAAATCCCGCAAAGCGGGATTTTTTAATGCAACAAAATTCTGTTTCAGGCCGCTGTTTTTTTGGGCGTCCGATTATGCGCGGCAACTTTGACGTTTGTCCTTGCTTTTATGTTCTTACAAAAACTCACGCGATGGATTTCACTCAGGCCGTGCCGCTTCACCACCTGCCGGTGGTGGAACGTTGCATAGCCCTTATGACAGGCAAAATTATAAATCGGATATTTCTTATGGTAGCGCCGCATCAGATCATCGCGATAGACTTTGGCGATAATCGATGCCGCGGCAACGGATAAAATTTTATTGTCGCCGCCGATTACAGCTTCCTGTTCCAAATGACACTCGGGGATCGGGAACTTGCCGTCTAAAAACAAAAACCAGCCTGACTGATCCGTGGCCCGTGCCAATCCGTCTGCCGCATTCACGCCCGTCTGTCTGCACAGGTTCCGCACCGCCCTTTTCATCGCCAGCAGCGACGCGTTATGGATATTTATTTTATCAATAATGCCCGATGAAACTTCCGCCACGCTCCACGCCAACGCTATTTTTTTTATTTCCAACGCCAGCTCTTCACGCTTGCCCGGTGATAATAATTTGCTGTCCCTTATAACTTTATAAACTTTATAACTTTTGACTTTCAACTCACCGGCGGCCGTTGGCAATATCACCGCACCGGCAACCACCGGCCCAGCCAAGCTGCCCCGACCCACTTCATCGCAGCCGATGACTCGGGTATAACCTTGCCGCATTTTCTGATTTTCATATTGAGCCGTCATGTTATGTTCGACGATAAACGCGCCACGTGGCGGGCGCGTTTCACTACCTTTTCGCTTATTCATCAGACACGGAATAATGAAACACCGCTCGTTATCCGCGTTCATCTGTTTTCTTCCGCAATTTGCCGCCCAATTTTTGGGAATTAAGCTGCTTCAAAATATTCGACTCAAACGTAAAATTCACGCCGCGCTTTTGCTTATGCTTCTCTTCAGCCAGGCTGATGAGTTCCTCCAGCAGTTGCCCCATATCTACTCCGCTGGCTTTCCAGAGATGGTGGTACAGCGTGCCCGGCAGCGGATTAACCTCGTTGGCGTAAAACTTGTTGGTTTGTTTATCAAGTAAAAAATCCACGCGCGCGATGCCGCTGCACCCTACCGCCCGGTAAACTTCCCTCGCTGTTTCCTGAATGGCGGAGGTTACGGCCTCGTCGAGCCGCGCCGGAATTACTACCCCGCTTTGGGACTTGCCCAATTGCGCCCCGCCCTCCTTTAAATACTTCTCCTCAAAATCAAACAATTCGCTGCTGAATACTGATTCCTGAAGTCGCGAGGCCCGCAATATTTCATTGCCGGTCAGGCAGCAGGTTACATCCATCACGTCCTGTACGCCTTCCTCCGCCAGCACCTTGTTATCGTAATGCAAGGCAACCTCTATCCGAAATTCCAGGTCTTTATCATCGCCCGGTTTGATTTTGGCTATGCCGATCGACGAGCCTAAGTGCACCGGCTTCACGAACACGGGGCCGCTCAATTCTGTTTTCACGCGGCTGATAATCGCCTGCCTGTCGCGGTTCCAATCGGTTTTATAAAAATAAATAAACTTTGTTGTCGGGATCCCATGCTGCTGCATCACAATTTTAGCCAGCGCCTTGTCCATGGCAATGGCGGACGACGGGACATCGCAGCCCACATACGGCACGCCAAACATTTCAAACAGACCTTGGATAGTGCCGTCTTCCCCATACGAGCCATGCAGCGCCGGAAAGGCAATATCAACAGCGGCCGTCTTTCCAGCCAAACCTTTTCGCCGGAACACTAATTTACCGACTGACGCCTCCAGGTCAATGTAGTACTCAAAAAACTTTTTTTCCTCATCAATTTTTTTATACGGGTCAGTAAATAATTTCAGGCTGCCTAAATCTTCCCCAATCATCCACCTGCCCGTCTTGGTGATATATACTGGCGTTACCGGATACCCCAGTTTCCTCAAACCGCTAATAACCATCTCGCCGGTTATAATCGACACGTCGTGCTCCGGACTGCCGCTGCCAAAAAATACCCCGATATTCTTTTTTTCCATAAAAGCGAAAATAATATTGCTCCCCTATTATACCAAAAATCAGCCCTTCCGTAAGGAAGGGCTGATTAAATGACTAATTTCTAATTTCAATTACTAATTAGTTTTATATATACTGGTCTCCCCAATCATTTTGAAATAAGACAATATCCCCAGGTTCGATGATATCTTTCAATCCTTCGTGCATAACCTGCGCCG
>JAJYJE010000092.1 GCA_021789715.1 bacterium
TGGCATTTAAGCTGGCGTGCGCCCTTTTGAAGAAGGACGGGGAGAGGGGGAAGCGGGAAGATAAAAACAATCCCCAGCCCGCATCCTTCATCCCTAAAAAAGGATGGGAAAAGTGGCTGCTAGACCTGGTAGCCATAGGCACGGTGGCGGATTGCCATTCTCTGCTTGGGGAAAATCGCATCTTGGTAAAATACGGGCTCAAAGTTTTGCAGAAGACCCGCTGGCCCGGCCTTCGCGCGCTCGCAGCGGCCGCAAACTTGGATTTTGTGCGGAAGCCGCCGGATACTTACACGCTGGGGTTTGTTATCGCGCCGCGGCTTAACGCCGCAGGACGTTTGGAACACGCCAATATCGCCTTGGATTTGCTGCTAAAAAGCGATGAGGTTGCGTCACAGCAGGAGTCTATGGTCGTGGAAGCGGACGAAGCGCGGCTAGAAGGTATTAACCGAAGGCGGCAAGGCCTTACAGAGCGGATATTAAGCGAGGCGCGGGAGCAGGCGCTGCTGTATCAGGACCGCAAAATATTGGTGTTGATGGGCAAGGATTGGCACAAGGGAGTCGCGGGTTTGGTGGCGGGCCGCATCGCGGAAGAGTTCCGCAAGCCTGCCATTGTTTTGGCCGAAGAAGGCGGCGAAGCCACCGGATCGGCGCGCACTATCGGGGAGTTTAACGTGGTGGAGGCGTTAAAGTACGCTTCCGCCTGCTTACTGCGTTTTGGAGGCCACCAGCAGGCGGCCGGTTTGACTTTAAAAACGGACGAATATTCGAATTTCTATAAAAAAGTTCTGGAATACGCGGAATCGCATTTGGCCGAAGCCGATACCGAGCGGCAGGTAGTTTTGGAAGCGGAGCTGTTGCCGGATGATTTGTCTTTGGATACGCTCGGCCTGCTGGAAGCCTTTGAGCCGTTCGGCGTGGATAATGTTAAGCCCAAGTTCCTTATTAGTAATTTGAAAATTGCCGGCATGCGCCTGGTCGGGGCGCTCCAGCAGCATTTACAGCTGCAGTTGGCGCTGTCGGGCCGCACCATCCCTGCTATTATGTTCAGCGCCAATGATTTTGCCAAAAGCTTAAAAGTCGGCGATACTGTAGACGTGGCCGCGGAACTGATCCGGGACGAATGGAATGGGAGGGAAGGTATTAAGCTAAGAGCGGTTGATATCCGAAAATCATCGGCAACCGGGTAAATTAAAGATTTCGGACATGTTATATCTTAATTTCCAATTTTTAATTTCCAATTCCCAATGAATGTTACTATATTTACCGATGGTGCATCTAAAGGTAACCCCGGACCGGGAGGGTGGGGGGCGATTGTGGCCAGCGATAAAGCCGCCACCGAACTCGGTGGCCGGGCAGAACTCGTCACTAACAATCAGATGGAATTGCAGGCGGCAATCCAAGGATTAACACACGCATTAAATGCCGGAGCAAAAGGAATAACAGTTTACAGCGATTCTTCCTATGTCATCGGCGGCATAACCAAATGGATCCATGGGTGGCAGAAAAATGGTTGGAAGACAGCGGCAAAGGAGCCGGTGCTGAACGTTGAGTTATGGAAGCGGCTAATCGAGTTGGCGCAATCGCCGGGTATAAAAATTTCCTGGCGGTATGTCGGCGGCCATATTGGCGTGGCCGGCAATGAACGGGCGGATGAGATAGCTTCGGCATTTGCCGACGGAAAGAACGTGGTGTTATATAAGGGCCCCCTGTCCGGTTACGCGGTTGACTTGCTGAATTTGGAACATGACGGAGAACTGCGCGCCGCCAAATCCGCCTCGCGTTCCCGTTCCAAAAGAGCCGTATATTCCTACGTGAGCGAAGTCGGCGGCGCGGTCCAAACCCACAAAACCTGGGCGGAGTGCGAAGCCCGCGTTAAAGGCAAAAAAGCGCGGTTTAAAAAAGTTTTTTCCGCCGAAGAAGAAAAACAAGTTGTCGGGGAATTTGGACGTTAGCGCGGATCTGCGTTAAAAAGAAAGCCGCGGCGATTTTAAGCGCTGCGGCTTGAGCGGGTGGCTATCGAATGGTAAGCAGCTTGAGCGTTGAGCCGTCAAGCACTAGCAATTCTGTGCCGGAATCGTTGAGGGAGAATTTTATAATATCGGTCCCATTGTATAAATCGTACTCGTTTTGGTGGTCGCGGGTGTCGAGTTCGAGGGCTTTTATCCGGTTACCTTCATTTAAAAACGCGTTATTCAGGCTCAGTCGCAGCAGGGGATCGGTGATCGGGCCGCCTCTGCGGGTAATCAGGTCAATTGTGTTGTCAAACGGATTGAAGTAATCGAGTTCGCCGTCGTGGAAAAAGATAAGTGAGGATTCCTGCTGGTTAAAATCCCAGGCGCTGATGTTATCAGCCAAAGGAGTCAGTCCTAAGTCGGCTTTATAGAGCGCGGAGTCGGCCAGGAGGAATATTTGCTTTTCAAAACTGACGAATAAGCTGGCGCTGTGGAATAAAGGCAGGCCGGTTATAATGGCCTGGCCAGCGCCGGCCGGATTGGTCCATATGGACAGCGCGGTCGTGGTACCCTGCTGCTGCAGTCCGTAGAGGTTTTCATCCTGGAATGTCGCCGCCAGCAGTTCGGTTTGGAGGAGCCGCTTTTGCCCGGCGGCCGGGTCAATTGCAAATAGCTGCTTGCCGCTTAACGCGTAAAGTTTGCCGTTGCCGTCATACAGCCAGCTTGGGGTGGTGGTCGGAAACAGCGGCCTGAGGTTGATGAATTTTTTATCGGCGATGTTGAAGTAGAGGATGGCCGGGGTGGCAGTGCCGGATCCGTTTAGGATAAATTGCCGCCCGTCCGGAGAAGCGGTGAGCGATGCCGCGGGTGCGGGCAACGGATAAACCTGGCTTTGCGCGGGATTTGCCGCCGATGTCAGGACCAGGGAGTTTTTTGTTAAAATTGCGATCAGGTTGTATTCCGGCGAAGCGTAAAAATCCGCGGCGTCGCTGGCCAAAGTCATGGAAGCAGGCGAGGCGAGAAAAAGATAGATATAACCGGAAGGTGGGCTTGCCCAGGTAACCTTGCCTTCGGTTACGCGCAACCGTTTTTCCCAAGGCCTGTAGCCGGGCTGGTTTACCGTAATGTCATACTCCTTGGGCGGGAGGAATTTGATGTCGGCCGAGGTCTTGCTTGCCAGTTTGCCGTTCAGCGAAATGCCAGCCGACGCGGGGTTGGTGTGAACGGCCAAAATGCCGGTCTGGACAAATTGGCCGGAAGAAAAATCGTATGTTATGCCGCGGACATAGAGGACAATAAGCGGCGCCAGTATTAGAAATATAACAAAGCCGATAACGATCAAAGTGTAGCGGGTCCTGCTGGTCATGGTCTTATTTTACAGTAAAACCAGGGCTTCTACAATCGCCGAGGGTTTGCTATAATAGGCTACAGTTGGAACATTACAAAATGCCACAAATACGCAGGAGTATATTTGGTAGTTTTTGCAGATCAGTATTATTTGTAGTTTTGCAGCGTTATGTTTGAGAACAAAATCGGCATAGATTTAGGTACGGCGAATACTTTGGTACATATGCCAAAGCGGGGTATTATTATAAACGAACCGACGGTCGTGGCCATTTCGCTTGACGATAATCGCGTGCTTGCGGTAGGACAGGAAGCCAAAGAGATGCTGGGGCGCACGCCGGAAACCATTGTAGCCAGTCGGCCCATGAAGGACGGCGTAATTGCCGATTACCGGGTGACCGAGGCCATGCTCCGGTATTTTATCAACAAAGCTTTGGGCAACATACGTTTTTTCCGTCCCGAGGTTATGATTAGCGTGCCCGGCGGCATTACTTCCACCGAGCGCCGGGCGGTGGTGGACGCGGCCACGGCGGCCGGCGCCAAAGGCGCTTATGTTATAAAAGAAACCGTGGCGGCGGCTATTGGCGCGGGAATTCCTATCGCTTCGGCTTCGGGCAATTTGGTGATTGATATCGGCGGCGGCACGACTGACGTGGCCGTATTGAGTTTGGGAGGTATTGTAAATTCCACATCGGTGCGCGTGGCCGGCAACCGGCTGGACCAGGCTATTATTGATTTTGTCCGCAAGAAGCACAGTATAGCCATAGGCGACCGGACGGCTGAGGAAATCAAGATTACCATCGGAAGCGCGCTGGCTATGCCCGAAGAGGAGGTGATGGAGATAAAAGGCCGGGATATGATCAGCGGCTTGCCTAAAACGGTTACAGTTACCACCAATGAGGCGGTAGAGGCAATCCAGGATGAGCTGCGGGAAATCGCGCAGGCGGTGAAAACCGTGCTTCAAGATACCCCGCCCGAACTGGCCAGCGATATTATAGATAAAGGCATGGTTATGA
>JAJYJE010000093.1 GCA_021789715.1 bacterium
TAGGCAGTACGGGCCGTATCAATGGCATTTTCGCGGGCGGTCACAGCGGTTTCAATCGTGTTTTGGAAAGTTGCGATCGCCTGTTTTTGAGCGGTTGTGGTAGCGCGTCCGTTTAAGCGCGCGTAAATAGCCTGGCGGTTTTGCGTCCACTTGGCGCGGTTTTGCTGCAGGGTCTGGTCGGCGTTGTTCCAGCCGGTTTGCAGTTTTTGGGTTTCGGCGCTTACCCGGTTCTGCAGGTTAGTGATCTGGGTATTGATGTTAGTCTGGTACTTTTGCGCCAACCCGGAAAAATTGGTGCAAAAGTTTTTTTGGCCGATCCCGGCGGTAGCCTGGCCCAACGTCGGGCTGCTTTGGGCTGCCAAAGCCGCAGGAGCCAGGCTCATGGCCAGTCCGATTGCCAGAACGGCGGAAAGTTTATGCTTATAAGTCATAGGATTATTGGGCGGGATTAGTTACGGAATCAGTGGAAGAATTTATGGCCGTGCCGTCTCCGGCAATAGCCTGGGTATTGGACGCGCCTTCCTGCGCGGCCAGGGATGCCGATTGGTTGGCCTCGGTGCCAAGGGAATTAAGGTCAACTCCGGCAACCGATCCCACATTGGTGTTTATCGGCTCTACGGCAGCTTGGCCGGCCGGGGCGGCCGTAGTTGGGGCAGACTGAGCCTGCTGGCTTCCGGTTTGCGCGGTCTGGCTTTGGGGCAGCGGTACCATGGCGGCTTGCTGGCTGCCTGATTGGCGATGTCCCACCAGGTACGCGGCAGCGGCAATTATTATTACCGCGATGAGGGCGTAAGCGATTTTTGAATTCATAATTAAGAGTTGTTAATATGGATTATTAAAGTATTGTCAGGCGGAGGCTCGACCTGGCCTTTTTGCCTGTGTACCAGCAGGATAGCAATTTTTTTGTATTTTGTTGAGGACGGCTGTTGTGGAAAAATCCCCGGCACAAGCCGGGGATTTTATCAGAAACCGGATTGGCTAATTGTCGCGGTTTTGTCCGTTGTTGCCGTTATCTCCTCCGTTATTGCCATGGTCGCCGCGCGGCATGCGGTTAAGCGTGCCATCATCGATTTTAACAATATCGCGGAATGTTTTGCCGAGTTGCGTTAAGGCTTGAGGCGTCGGGATGCCTACGGCCTGGCCGTTTTGGATAACATAAACAGTCTGGCCGGAACCCCTAACCACGGTGCCGTTGGGCGGCATAACCGGCGAGCCGACCGACATTTGGCTAAACTGCTGTTGGGAAATAGTCTGAACGTTGCCAAAGTGTTCGCCGCGCAAGTTAAATATGGCCGCGGAAGTGAATGGCTGCAGCTGGCCGCCGCTGACCAGGTACACGGTCGGATCATTCGGCAGTTTGACTACCGCGCCATCCGGCAGTCCGGAAATGGACGGCAGGGTCGAAGACGGCGTGCTGGAAGCCGCCGGCGGGGTTATAATGGTGCTGTCATCGTCGCTGCTTTCTCCAACGGGGCGGCCGATGCCCAATTGATCGAACAGGCTGGCCAAAATATCATGGACTTCCGAAAATTTTCTGCCGCGGGCGTGGAAGATGGCCGCGGAAGTGAATGGCCGGAGTACGCAGTTAACCGCCATATAGACAGTGGGCGAACCTTGGACCATAACGAGCTGGCCGTTTTGCAGGCCGCAGGAAACAGTCGGCGGAGTCGTGGTTGGAACGGGCGTGGAACTGGCAGAAACAGTAATCAGATCGCTCGTGGCCGAAGTCAGGGGAGAGGAAGAGGCCGAAAGCTGCAGCGTGCCGGCGACCGGATAAGTCAGGTCACTGAATGTCGCGGCTCCGTTTAAATCATTCATGGAAGTCGTGCCGCCAAGCGTGCTGCTGGCGTTGGCCGCGCTGAGCGTGATTGTGCGGCCGCTGTCTGAAGTTATGACATTGCCGAACTGGTCCTCCACGGAAACGGTGACCGGCGTAAAAGCGGTGTTAACCGTAGCGGTGGCCGCGGGCTGGACGGTAAAGGCCAGCTTGTTGGCCGCGCCCGGGATTTCCGTGAGCGTGCCGAGGCTGGAAGTCGCGGTCAGGCCGGCAATGGTACCGGCACTAAGCGTAATAATGCCGCTGGCAGGCAGGGTGCCGCTGCTGGCTTTGACTTTCAGCGGCGTGGTCGAACCTACGGTCAGGCTTCCCGCGGCTGTGGAGGTGGAAGTCACGGTAACCTGGGCATGGGCGCTGTCGAGGAAAGCGACAGTGCTGGAACCGGCCAGGCCAGCGCCGCTGAAGGCGACATTGGCGACAGAGCCGGTGTCGAACACAAAGCCGGCCGGAAGGGCCAGGGTAAGTGTTCCGGCGGCAATATCGCCGGCCGCGCCTTCGGTTATGGTAAGCGCGGGCAAGGATACTGAGCTGCCGGTTACGCTATCGGCGCTGACATTGGCTGAGACCGGATTGGTAACGGTCGCGGCGGCGAGCGCGCTGCCGCCTGAGACCGCGAGCAGTCCCGCTATGCTCAGGGCGCTCAAAGCTGCTTTAGCAGCTTGGGATGTGCGTATCATGTTGGTTTCTTTATGGCCTATTGGAAAAATAATTTTTCGTTTAGGCTCTTAATTATTTTCGATATAAAATATATCGTTAAAGAAAGGCATGTGTTTCAGGATTTTTTTGCCGTTATTATGGAGGAATTCGTAAAGCGCATGCTTTTTAAAGGCCCGGCGCATTTCTGTGATGCCGTTAATCCTATTTTAGCACAGATAGCGGGTCTATCCAGCCGCTAAGTGCCGCCTTGTTTTGCACATACCCCAATATATCGATTGACGTTCCTTTGTGGATGCCTAAGTGAAGATGTTTGCGTTCACCGTCGGTTTCGCTGCTGTAGCCGGTGCCTAATACCGCTAATTTGTCGCCGGCCTTTATTATTTGGCCGGCTGTGGGGATGATGCTTGATTGCCGGACATGGCCGTAGATTACGGTTACCGGACCGTTATCCATCGTGCAGCTTTCCACAATTACCCCGCCGTAGCCGGAAGCGTAGCGCGCGGCCAAAATTTTTCCGTCGCAGATGGCAAAAACCGGCACGTCAATATTCTGCTCGGCCGGAGTCGTTTCAAAGTCCGCGCCGGTGTGATAGCCGGTAAAGCGTTCGGGCGAAACCGGCGAGTGGCCGGGCGAAACGTAGATGCCGAACGGTTTTTTGGTAACGCGCGACAGCGCGTCGGATATTGGCCACGCCAGGCCCGGGGCCGGAGCGGCGTTGGAGGACGGGGGAATTGGGGCGGATAAGTTTGCCGGGCTGGCCGTTGCCGGAGTTCCGGCGGCCCGGGTATGATCGGGAGCGGCTGGGGGAGATTTGGTTATTGGCCGGCGTTCACCGGCTGTAGTGGCGTAGATGATCCCCGCTGCTGCCAGTATGGCCGTAATAGCCATAAAAGTTAAACGCTGGCGCATATTTTAGAGATTAGGCATATATAAAGACTGCCGCCGGCGGTGTTTCTTTTAATAATTTTATTGGGTTTTTATGTGTCTATTAGCTCTTTTTTTACCAGATACCGGTTAATCGCCCAGAGGCCGTAAATTACCAGGCCAATGCAGGCTACGGCGAAAGCCGGCTTAAGCGGACCGATTAAGGAATCGTAGATATTGCCAAAGAAGTAACCGACTACCAGTAAAAATGCCGTCCAAATAAACCCGCCTAAGAAATTCAGAATGGCGTAACGCTTGAATGGAACATGCAGCATCCCGGCCACGATAAGCGTGGCCAGGGCGAAGCCGAAGCCCATGGTTATCTTGGAGATGAATAAGATTTTATCCTGATATTTTTGGAAGCGCTTTTCAATTTTATCTATCACTTTTGGCGTAATGTTGAAATAATGGCCAAAGCGGTTAATCAGCTTGCGGGCGCCGAACCGGCCGACCGCGTACCAGCCCAAGTCCGCCACAAAGTCTCCGGCCATTAGGGAAAAATATAGCGGTACAAAATTGAACTGACCGAGCCGCAACAAAAAACCGCTGGCCAACATTACCACCGGACCTTCCACAATACAGCCGACAAACACGACTCCGTATTTGGAAAAATTAAGAAACTCAAGCAGGTGTTGTAGCCAAAGCGGCATCATACGCTTAATTATATCATAAAACAAACACCGCGCGGAACGCCGCGGTGGATATTGACAAGATAAATGCGTAGGGCACTCGGGTGGGAATGCAATTCCTCAAGGCGCTCTGGGGACAGAGTACCCGGGGTAGATGAAGCCGGGGTGAAGTTAGCAGGATGTCGGCAGA
>JAJYJE010000094.1:0-3162 GCA_021789715.1 bacterium
GACTGTCAGTAATATAAAGATTGAAGCTAATATGCTGGTTAAAGCCCTGGCCAGCGGTATGATTAAGGACAATATTAATAAATTGGATCAGTACGTTAGGCAATATTTTGAACAACGTTCCGGTAAGAAGGTAAAAAATGTTTCTCTGCAAGATGGTAATTTAATTATAGAATTTCAAGCGCCGCAGCCGGTGGTGGATAGGACTGTTGAACAGGCTATTGATTCATGGGGTGGATTGGTAGGCAACGGTATGGGTAAGTTCCAAAAATTTATCGGACAGGCTAAGGCCGCCTGGGAAAATGGCGAGCGCCAGCAGCGTATAAATTATTTTTTGGCTTTGGCCCAGGGCGAGTGGAATCAAATTTTGCGCGCCTACGAAGCCATGCCTGAGGCTGCCCGCAACGACCGGCGCGATAATTTTGCTGATTTAAAGACTCAATTTGAAGATATGTTAAAAACCAGCAGGGAAACTTTTCTGGTGCCGCTGGAGCTAGTTTTTGATCCCGAGAAATTGACTGATGAGCAGTTGGATATTTTGGAGCGCCATCCGGCGATCGCGGCATATAAAGAGGGGGCAATGGAAGGTTGGGTGGAACAAAGTATCGATCCAGACGACCATATTACTCCGGAAGAAATTGCCGAAGGCTTCCAGAGTTGGTACTGGGAAGCTAACCGGAAAGAGGAGATCACGGCTCTAATTAAAGAAGGCAGATTACCGGATGCTAAGAAATTCATAGACCGTGTGCAAGAAGAGTCATAGGTGGGGTGGCTAACAATTTAAATTGGGAAATACTTTAATAAGTAGCTAAAATATATAATATGCCTTTAGATAGAGAAGCTATAATACGCGCTGCACGGGCTAAAATGGAAGCAGCCGGTTTTGGCAAGCAGACCGGGGGGGAAATCCCTGTTCCGCCTATGGACGCGGAAAGTTTGAGCGGGATGCCGCCGGAACCGGCGCCAGCAGCGGAACCGGCGAAGGCGACGAATGTAAAGCCATCTGTCCCATCTGCCCTGGAACCGTCGCGCACTCCCGAGCCGGAGCCTGACCTTGGCCGGGATGCGACCAGGAGAATAACGCGTCCTGTAGCATCTCCCGACGCCGGTAGGGGCCGTATCAAAAAAGTTCGCCAAGCAGCCTTAGGGGTAGTTGCTGGGTTTGGCGAAAGGGTGGTTCATGCCGGTCATGATTTGGGAAAAAATTTGACTTTACCGACGAGGAAGTTGAAAGAATACCGGGATCGCAAAATATCTGAAAGGGAAGAGAGGGAACGCGCCGCTTTGGCCGCGCGTGAGCCGATAATGACGCCGCCTGGCGCGGTTGCTGATATCAAATCCGAAGTTGACCGTTTGCGCCAGCAGTATTTTAACGCGAAAAAAGAACAGGACAATTTGGGAATAGTGGACAAGATGCTCGGCAAAGCTCATCTAAAAAAATACCAGGGCAAAGTTGAGCAAATTGGCCAGCGACTTTCGGCTGCGGAGCAGGCGTACAAGGAAAAGCGCGCGGAGTTTATCGCGGCCAAAGCGGAAAATTTTTTATACGAACAGACCAAGTTGTTGGAACAGAAAATTTTTGAACGCCAGGAAGAGATCGGAAATAGTTCGGTGTTGGTAAAAGGCGTAAAACAGAGCGGAGAGATGATAAAAAGAGGCAATATTTGGTTGGGGGCGCAGAGTTTGGAGAAGGGTTTGAGCGCTATGGACCGAAGGTTTGGCTGGAAAACCATGGCTATGATTGATAAGGCAACCATCCCTGGTTTTAAATTGGGAAAATTTGATATCGGCGATATACATGTCGGCCGGGCCGCGACCAGAATGTTAAACGCCAGGACGGCTATAAGCTTTTCCTTGTTCGGAGCCGGTTTATACTATGGCTCCGGTGCGGCTGTAGGCAGAGCCGCGTTTATCGGGCGCCGGGCCTTTGCGGGTTTGGGCACCACTATCGGTTCTAATGAAGGCATGGGTATTATGGCTAGCGCAGCAGATCGAAAATTGTTGGAGCGTGACTTGCGGCTTCACAACGAAAACAGGAAGCCGATGGATTGGTGGGGTTCAGGGCAAAGGCTGGTGGGGTTGGAAAATGCCGGCTTATTGGCGGGTAAAACCTTAGATGAAATAAAATCGGATCCTTTATACCAGAAGTACGAGGCTGTTTATCTGAATGGCCTTCAGCAGAGGCAAAAGGAAGTTGAGGACTGGGGGTATACGTCCGAAGAGAGGGCGGAATTGGCGGAGCGGCGTTTGGCAGGCCTGGAAAAGAGGGCAGACCAAGAGTTAACGGGTCGGAAGCTCTTAAAGTGGGTCGGACGGGTGACGGCGGTTGGGGCGGGATCTTTTGTGTACAGCGGCGGCCTGGCCCGCTTGTTTGGTCATAAGACCGATGTACATGGGGGAGCTGCGCGGCTGGATCATGACCAGACCACACCTGGCCATCATGCACCGGTGGAACAATCGAGGCCCAGTGCAGCTCGCGTTGAACAGCCTAAACCTCTCTCTTCTGCCGATAAGACCCCGACTGCTAAATCTCCCGCAATCCCACGGGAAGCCAAGCAGCCTCCGTTATATTCCACAGAGCACGCCAAAACCGCGTCTGCTCCAAAAGCAGAATCTTCAGCCGGCAGTAAAATTACCGAAGCCGCGCGGCAGCCAGCGGCCAAGCCGGAAGTTAACGCGGCAGCTCGTGCCGCGGCAAAAATTAATACTCCGGCAGGGGAGATGCCAAAAGATGCCATTAAAATGCCGGGCAAGGCTTGGGCTGAGGTTCGCGGCGATAACTTAGACGTAAATATCGGCAGCCGCGGTATTGAGACAACAATGCTGGACTTAAAAAAAGTCCAACCAGAAAAATATCAGCAGATGATAAAGTGGCTCCAAGCCGATAAGGAAATAGGTTTTACCAGGAACGGTTCGCAGATTGATGATCCGGCGACTTTGGTGCACCGTTTTCTTCAAAAGGTTGCTCATAGTAAAGACTTGTCATTGGGAGACGGTGGCGGCAAAGATATCAGTAAGCTGAAAAATTTCAATCGAATTTTTAAGGGCAGCTTTCAGGTAGGCAAGAATGGCGAAATTAACTTTGGCCCGCAGGACGTGAAATTTATGCCGCCTATCGGGGAACATGCCGCAGCTGCAGTCCGGGAGGCCGGGCCGGAACAGATT
>JAJYJE010000094.1:3172-4236 GCA_021789715.1 bacterium
AAGTTAATATTTTTGATCCGCAAACAGGCACAATGCATCCTTTGGGGGAGCAGCCTTTCCAGCCTGTAAATAATTTTAATTTTGCCCAAGAGGTTTCCCATACTGCCGCGGTTTCCTCGCCTGAAGTTGCCGGGCAGACCGCTGCCCAGACGGCAGACCATCTGCGTGATGCGGCAAATGGCACCAAGCCTTGGCATTTGGCCGAACACTATGACCAGTACGGACAGCCGATTAATGCTGCTGGTACGACAGATAAAATTCCGTCTGGCGCAACGTCGGGCGAGCCGCTGTTTGGCCATCACGCTGCCGGCGGCGGGGGAGGCGCGGCCAAATCGCCGGAGCTGCTAGCCAGCGAGAAACAGCTGGAGGAAGCTAAATTATTGAGGGACCAGACTGCGCAAGAAGCAAAAGCCGCCCATGAACAACTGGAGTGGCTCAAGGCTCATCCTATCCAGCCGCCTCCGGACTTGCGTACGCATGATTTAGACCACGACCCTTTCCTAGGCCACAATACAACCCCTTCGCCAGCTACGGGCATGGAAAGTTTGGCATCGCAGGATCAATTACTCGAGGCCGCTCATAACATTCCGCAGACATCCAAGGCCCTGGCTAAAGTCTTGGGAAAAAGTTATAAAGAGTTCGTTGAATTGCTGGATATGTCTCCGGGAAAGCTCGACAGCACGGGAGTGGCAAAGGAGAGTGTTTATGATTTTATGGCGCAATTTCATGATAACCCCAAGGCAATACAAAAGTCATTCGGAAATTTAGGGGAATTTGTAATGAGAGTCATAAACAGCAATCAGGATTTGCAAACAGATGGATTCAGTAAAGGGATTTCCGTTAGGGAATTTTTGCTCCGATTCGCCCCGGGTTATATGGAGCATAGATAAACAATTAAATTGGAATTTATGTCGTTACCCATAGATCAACAAAATATTATTGCCCTATTAGGCATCCAGGATTTGCCGGATGAGCGCAAAGTGGTCCTGCTCGACAAGATTACGACTTTGGTGGAAAAAAGACTTTTGGTGCACATTTTCGATTCCTTGCAGCCACAGGACCAG
>JAJYJE010000095.1:0-1826 GCA_021789715.1 bacterium
GCCGTTCGTCAAGTATTTTTTTCCGAATGCTAAAATTGTTGCGATCGCCTTGAGCGTAGATGCTCAGCCTAAAGACGCGGACAGCCTCATTGGTCTTCTCAAAAAATCGGCGGACGGCAAAACGCTTATAGTTCAGAGTACGGACTTTTCACATTATCTGGCCGTCCGGCAGGCCAACATCAAGGATGCGCAGACCATCGCTACGCTGGAAAACATTGACGGGGGCGCGGATCCGCATATTATCTACCAGCTCACCGAGCCGGACAATATGGATTGCCTGGCTTGCCAGTACGTGCAAAGCAGCTTGCAGCAATCGCTTCATAGCGCTATTCACATTATCGACCACAAAAATTCCCAGGATTATACCTCAGATCCTGTTCAACAAACCACCAGCTACATCCCGCAGGTCTACTATTAAGCGATGTCAAAGGCGACCTTTGTCATTCACTATTCGTAAACGATATTTATTTTAAGGCTTTTTGGATGTAGTTGATGCACTCGGCCATATTGGCGCCATTGGGATCGCCCATAACTATTTGCTGGCCTTTTTGCTGGTAGATATTGCCGACTTTGTTTTCGACCCCGGGATGGCCGCCGGTGAATTCTTTGACTAGTTCCATCCAGCGCTTAGCCAGGGGAGCGACTTTGGGATCTTTGGGGTCGATTCCGTCGGCAATCAGCCGTTGTACTTTTTTAATGAGCGCAGGCCATTCGGCCTCTGCAGCGCGGATGCGCTCATTGCCCAATTTCTTGCTTTGGGCTTTTACTGCGGCCCATTCTTCTTCGTTTAAATAAGCGCGCATATTGTTCGTCATAGATATAACTGCGAATAATTGTTCAGCTGGGATAGGGGATTTACGCGCGGCATAATATTCCATCGCTTTTAGCCGTTCCACTAAAATTTCCTGATTAACGATGGACTGTTTTATTTTGGCAATCTGCATCGGGATGGTGGTGGCCAGCGAGAATTTAGGATTATGGAGGTGTTGCTTGATTTGTTCCAGGCTGAATCCCAAGAATTTTAAACTGGAAATTTTTTGCAACCGCGCCACATCTGCCGCCGAGTATTGCCGATACCCATTGCTCCCGCGCTCGGCACGGGACAACAGCCCCGTCTCTTCATAATAATGCAGCGCCCGCACGGTCAATCCCGTAAGCTTCGCCAGTTCTCCAATCCGATATATATCAGGCATAATATTAGTGCGTCATCCTGAACTTGCTTCAGGATTCATTTATCTGTCCTTGCGAGGAGCCAGGGCTTTTCTGACAACGAAGCGGCCTATCAGTAAGTTTATTAAAGATTGCCGCGCCTGCCTGCCGGCTGTAGGATCGCAAGTCACCGCTGAGTTCGACCTTTATTCTATCATAAACTATAACGTAACGTCGGGGTCAAGCAAAATGTTTGGCTTGTTTACAGGAGGATTTAAAAATTTTTCCAGGTTGATAATTAAGGAATTTTGAGTAATAAATTTGCGCATTTGCGTTAGGCTGTGACAGTATTCATAATAAACAAATCTCCCATACTCCAGTGTATGGGAGATTTGAGTTTGGATAGTTTTTATCTATTCGCGCGCTTTCTTTCTACGGCGCTTAGAATTTTTTTTCTAATGCGGATATTTTGCGGCGTAACTTCCACTAACTCATCAGCGCCTATGTATTCCAGGGCGAAGTCCAGTTCAACGGGGCGCGGGGGAGTGAGGATAATGGCGTCATCGCTGCCGGAGGAGCGCATATTGGTCAGCTTTTTGGTTTTGCAGACGTTGAGCTCCAAGTCGCTATCGAGTGCGTTCTGGCCAACTACCATGCCTTCGTACACTTCCACGGCA
>JAJYJE010000095.1:1836-4222 GCA_021789715.1 bacterium
CCAATAAACATGGTGCCGCGTTCCTGGGCATTGTTGAGGCCGTACGCGTTAGAGATACCGGATTCAGAAGCGATTAATGACCCATGGTCATTGGCGTGGCTGTCAATTTCGTGCGCGGGCTTGTAACTGTCAAAGAGATTATTCAGCACTACGGTGCCCCGGGTGCGGGTCATAAGCAAGTTTTTTAGGCCAATGAGGCCGCGGGTTGGAATTAAATACTCGGCATGCATTTCGCCCGAAGTGTTGCTTTCCATATGCTGCATTTGTCCGCCGCGGCGACCGAGTTCTTCGATCACCACCCCCTGGTGCTCGCCGGGGACATCAATAGTTAAGACTTCATACGGTTCCATTTTCACGCCGTTCTCTTCGTGGTAAATAACTTCGGGCTGGGAAACCTGCAGCTCAAACCCTTCGCGCCGCATAGTTTCGATCAACACCGCCAAGTGCAGTTCGCCGCGGCCGGAGACCAGGAAGCTATCGGACCCTTGTTCCAGGCCTTCCACTTTTAAAGCCACGTTGGTTTCCAGTTCTTTGATTAGTCTCTCGCGCAACTGACGGGAGGTTACAAATTTGCCTTCGCGTCCGGCAAACGGCGAGGTGTTGACACCAAAAGTCATTTTAATTGTCGGCGGTTCAATTTCCACCGGCGGCAGGGTTTTGGGATTTTGCGGATCGGTAACGGTGTCGCCAATGTGAATGTCGTCAAATCCGGCTATGGCTACAATGTCGCCGGCCACCGCCTCCTGCACGTCAACCTGCTTTAAGCCTTCGTACATTTGAAGGGCGCTGACGCGCTCGGCCTGTTTGCTGCCGTCCGGTTTTACCAGCAAAGCATTCTGCGCCTGGCTGATTTTGCCGGACTGGATTTTGCCAATTCCAAGTCGGCCTTTGTAGTTATCATACGCAAGTGCTAATACCTGCATAGCAAACGGCTCGTCGGGTTGGACTTCCGGCGCGGGGATGTATTTAATGATGGCGTGAAATAACGGGGATACGTCCGGCGGGGCGGAATTTTCAATTTTCAGTTTGCAATTTTCAAGATTATCATCGGCAATTCCTTTGACGCCGCTGGCGTATATAATGGGAAAATCCAGCTGCTCGTCGTTGGCGTTTAAGGCCACAAACAAATCAAAAGTTTTATTTATGGTATGCTCCGGATCGGCGCCGTCTTTATCAACTTTGTTAATGACCACAATCGCGCGCAGACCGAGTTCTAAAGCTTTTTTCAGCACGAATTTGGTTTGCGGCATCGGACCTTCTTTGGCATCAACGAGCAGCAAAACTCCGTCGGCCATGCGCAGAGTGCGTTCCACTTCGCCGCCAAAATCCGCGTGGCCCGGCGTGTCCACAATATTGATGCGCGTACCGCTATACATCAAACTGGCATTCTTGGCCTTAATAGTAATACCGCGCTCGCGCTCCAAATCCATGCTGTCCATAACCAAATCGCCCGCAAGGTCTTTAACCGTGTGAGTTTGCTTGAGCATGGCGTCGACCATGGTCGTTTTGCCGTGGTCTACGTGGGCGATGATAGCGATGTTTCTTATATTTTCTCTTAACATAGTTTATTGTCCTGGGCTTGCCGAAGGGTAATGTTGCGGGTGTGGTCTCGTTCCATTCCGGGAAGATCCTTTGGTAATTAACACTGATAAATTACAGGCACGGATCGCGGATTCTTCAATAAAAAGCTGATCAGCGTGTGATCAGCATAGGTGTTAAGATCAGCGTCCGTTCAGCGGATTGAATAAAATATAGCATAAATTCATTTTTTCGTCAATTGCTGCTATAATAAAGCTGCAATAAAAACCCGCAGAAAACTGTTCAAGTTAAGCCCAAATACAGTTTTGTGCAACTCCCTATTGTAACTTTATGACACAAAAATCCCAAACCACCGGTTTCTATATTCTCCTGGCCATTGCCGGGCTGGTTGTCCTTAATATTTTTTGGCCGTTTTGGGAGCTGTTGGCCTTTTCGGTTATTTTGGCCACGCTGTTTCATCCGCTGTACAAGCGCATCGCGGACGACACGCATTTGCCTAACCTGGCGGCGGGTTTTGTCGTGTGCATTATCGCGATAATTTTGGCGGGACCCGTTCTGCTTATCGGCCAGCAGGTATTTTTTGAACTGGCCGGTTTGTATCGCGGTTTGAATCTGCAGAATTTTGCCGGGCAATCGGCTAATTTTTTCCAGAGTTTGCCTCAGCCGCTGCGCCAGTTTGCCATTAGCCTGAATATAGATTTTCGTTCCTGGCTGGTCCAGTTCGGCAACCAGTCGCTGGGCTGGTTTTCTGGCTTGCTGTCTTCTTTGGGCTGGTTTTTGGGCTCCTTGGTCGTAGCCGCGTTCAGTATTTTCTTTCTGCTGCGTGACGGTGAAAAAATAAAACAGG
>JAJYJE010000001.1 GCA_021789715.1 bacterium
CGCTTTTGCCCCTCCCTGGCGGCCATGGAGGGGATTTTTTATGAGCCAAGGAACAGGCGATAGATGTAGTCAAAGAACGGGTCGGCTTGCGGGCCGTAGGCAAGGCGGCCGCCGAGGCCGCCGGTGACGGTAACGGCCGCAAGACCCGCGAGTGCCAAAATTACTATTGGCCAGCCCAGCATATACCGCGCAATCATAATGATAAGGTTCCAAAGTTTCCGCGGTAAAGCCGGCAGCTTGTCGGAAATTCGGAACTGCCGTTCGGCCCATTCAAAAAAATAGCAGGCGGCGACGATGCCGAAAATCGCGATGGTGATTTTGGCCCACAGCGAATGCATTCTGATTAGCGGCCTAAGGGTTGGGGAGTGGCCCAAATAACTAATAGCCTGGCTGCCCGTCGCGTCCGCAGCCAGCGCGCCCAAACCGCCGAGCATCACGAACGCGCCTTTGAGATAAAACCAATACGGCTGCGCCAGTAACTTTTTAAAGCGCAACAGCTCCATTATGGCGTAAATGGTCAATAGCGCAACGGGGAAGTGGGCAAAAATCGGATGGAGATTCATAGGTTTGCAACTTGCTTGATTATAGCAAATTTTTGCCTTGTTTGTCATCAGGCGGTTTGGCTTGGAATTTTGTTTTTGCTATGCTTACGCCATGAAGCCGCAAAAGGACATCATAAAGTTTTTGCATGAAGCCGAAAAGTTAAAATCAATTTTGCGCCATAGCTGGCTGTCCAGCGGCCGGCGCGAAAGCACGGCCGAACACACCTGGCGCATGGCGCTTATGGCTATACTGCTGCGCCCGTATTTGAAAAACAACCCGGATTTGTCCAAGACTTTGCGGATGGTGCTGGTTCACGATTTGGTCGAGGTTTACGCCGGCGATATTCCGGCCTGGGCTAGGGATAAATCGCGAAAGCGCGCGGCCGAAGACCAGGCTATGAAAAAGTTATCTAAAATTTTAAACAATAAGCAGGGACAAGATCTCTACCGCTTGTGGAAAGAATATCAAAATAGCCAAACCTTGGAAGCAAAGTTTGCCAAAGCGCTGGACCGTTTGGAAGCCAAGCTGCAGCATCAGGAGGCCGATGTAAAGCACCTGAATAGCCGTGAAATAAAGTTCAATCTATCCCACGGCCAAAAAGAAACCGAATTCGACCCGTTTTTAAAGGCGCTGTGGGAGGATTTGCGGGGTAATTGGCTTAAAATCTATCGGAAAAATAAAATTAACCCAAAATTGTACCAGTAGTTAAAAAATATAGCCCGCGGCGCGGCGGGCTATGTTGGCCGCAGCGGACGCTGCGGACGGTTAATGAGCGCGGTTTTACCAGCGAGGGCGTTTGCGGAGCGCGCGATCTATATCTCCTTCCAAGCCTTTTTTGTATATAACCTGGGTTGCCGGATCTGCCGGCAATAGCGTTTCATCCGCGCCGGATTGATCAATACTCGGCGGCCGGCTAAATTGGACGCGGTGGCTGCTGTTGCCGCCTCTCACCAGGTCGCGGCCTTTCGGGACTCTGGCTGCTCTTTTCATTTGCGATCCTCCATGGAAACAATTTTGCTGAATAATACCAGAATCCGCCTCAAACAGCAAAGCAGAGCGGGTGGCAATAGCGGTTAGTAGCTGGGATTTGGCAGATAGCTTTAAGTAGATGAGTAATTTTCCAGCTACTATTATCTGCCCACTGCTATATAGTTACTATTTGTAACCCCCCGGTATTTTTGCTATATTTATGCATATGGAACCATCAAAAAAGCTCTCTTTGGAGCCATACAAAGGAACCAGAGATTTCTATCCCGAGGATCAGTTTATACAAAACTATATTTTTTCGGTGTGGCGAAAGGTGGCGGAAAGTTACGGCTACGTGGAATATAACTCTTCGATTTTGGAAGAAACAGACCTTTACCGCGCCAAGAGCGGAGAGGAAATAGTTAACGAGCAGACTTATAATTTCCGGGACCGCGGCGATCGCGATGTGACCATCCGACCCGAAATGACGCCAACGGTAGCCCGTATGGTCGCGCGCAAGCGCAAGGAATTGAGTTTTCCATTGCGCTGGTTTAGCATTCCCAACCTGTGGCGTTACGAGCGGCCGCAGCGCGGCCGCCTGCGCGAGCACTGGCAGCTGAACGTAGACATGTTCGGCGTGGATTCGCTTGCCGCCGATGTTGAGCTGATTAGCGTGGGTTATGATGTTATGAAAGCGTTTGGCGCGCCCAACGACAGTTTCCAAATCCGAGTTAACAGCCGCAAGTTTTTGAATTTTTTTGCCGATAGCTATCTTGGCATTTCCCCGGAACAAAAGCATAAGATTTTCAAGCTTATCGATAAAATGCACAAAATGCCGGCCAAAGAATTCGAACAGGCCGGCGCGGAAATTTTAGGCGACGCGTTCGGCAAACTGGAGCAAGTTATTAGTATGCGGGATGCGTTATCGCTGCCTGCCGATTTGCAGGACACCGATGGCGTGGCCGATATTTTAAATGTAATTTCTTCTTTGCGGCGCAAAGGCATCACTAATGCAGTGTTTGACCCTTCGCTCATGCGCGGTTTCGATTACTACACCGGCGTCGTCTTTGAGCTATACGATGCCAATCCGGCCAATCCGCGGGCGCTGTCCGGCGGCGGACGGTATGATGATCTAGTGGGTATTTTTGGCGTGGAAAAAGTCCCCGGCGCCGGTTTTGGCATGGGCGACGTAACGGTCGCTGATTTTTTGGAAACTCATCAACTTCTGCCGGAATATAAGGCCACGGCCAAGCTGTACGTATGCCACACTGACGGATATATTGAGCAGGCCAACCAATTGGCAACCGATCTGCGCAAGCAAGGGGTCAACGTTGCCTCGGATTTAACCGACCGCAAAGTCGCCGCTCAGGTAAAAACCGCGGACAAGCAAAAAATCCCGTTCGTAGTCGTAGTTGGCGAGGAAGAAACAAAAAGCGGAACGTATCAAGTGAAGAGCTTGAGTGACGGTACGGAGCACAGGGCGGCCATTGCCCAAATTGCGGACATTATAAAAGATTAATTGAGCTGTATGTGCGGATTCGAAACCCGCCCGCGCAGATAAGTAGAAGTTATGCCGGACCAAAATGAAAATATTATCCTCCAAGTCGGCGTAAAAGTCCTGCTCAAAAATCCGGAGGGGAAATATTTGCTGCTGCGGCGCAATCCTAAAAAGTATCCTGAAGTCGGGCCGAAATGGGATATTGTGGGCGGAAGGATTAATCCCGGCACGGAATTAATGGAAAATTTGAAGCGGGAAGTGAGGGAGGAAACCAGGTTGACTTTAGATGGTCAGCCGCGGCTGGTCGCGGCGCAGGACATTTTAAAAGTCCCCGGCCGCCACGTGGTGCGGTTGACGTATGTCGGCGGCATAGACGGCCGGCCCGATCTCGACGGCGATGAAAGCATGGAGTACGGCTGGTTTACCGCGGAGGAAATTAAGGCGATGGATGCGGCCGCCCTCGACAGTTTTTTTAAAGAGCTGGTCGATAATCGAATTATTGATTTCACCTAGCGCGTCATTCCGGATATCCGCCTTTGCGGGGGTGTTGGGATGGCCAGAACAAATTATGCGCAAACTAATCGTCGCCCACAGAGGCGCGTCAAAGGCCGCCCGGGGAAACACGCTTGAAGCGTTCCAAAAAGCCATTGACGCCGGCGCGGAGATGGTTGAGCTCGACGTCCGCCGCAGTCGGGACGGCGTTTTGATTGTCATCCACGATCCGGATTTGGCCGGTTATTGGACGGCGGATACGGATTACGCGGCGCTTGAGAATTTGGCCCGGCGGCAGGGTTTTCATTTGCCGACACTGGAAGAGGCGTTGCGGCTCGGCAGCGGCAAAATAAAATTCGACCTGGAGCTCAAAGAAAGGCGCTGCGAAGACGAGGCGGTGGGCCTGGCTGCCGCCATTTTGCCCGCCGACGATTTTATGATTACGTCGTTTCGCGCGCCGGTTATTCTCCGCGTAAAGAAACAGTACCCCCGCGTAAGGGCGGGCCTGTTGCGGGAGCCGGCCGTATCCGCCGTTTATCAGGCCATTAATTTTGCCGATCCGACATATTTAATCGATTCGTTTTTCGGCCGCCGTAAGGCTGTTGAGGCCTCTGATTTTGTAGCCTTCCATAAGCTGCTTTACGCGGCGGGCGCGGCGGATCGCGGCCCGTACCGGCGCAAGCCTTACTATGTTTATACGGTTGACGATAAAGCGCTTATGGGGCAGTTGTGGCGCAAGCCGCGCCTGCTCGGCCTAATTACAAACGTGCCGGACCGCGCGCGGGAAGTAATTAAAGGCATATAAAAACGAAGCGGGCCGTAACCAAACCCGGCGCTTAACGTGCCACAACTAAGCACTAAGTATTTAACACCAACTCTATGCGCAGCGACGTGCGAATCTATACGGGAATTTTTTTGGTAATTTTGGCAGCTTTGGCCGTTGTGGCGGTGTTGATGAGAAACCGGGCGCCGTCCGGACCCGTCATTAGCAACTTTCAGGAATGCGCCGCCGCCGGCTATCCGGTTATGCAAAGTTACCCGCGCCAGTGCACGCTGCCTAACGGCAAGTTTTTTGTTGAGCAAGTGGTACCGGAAAGGTAACAATTTAGAAATAGAAACACTTGGAACACCTAAAAATTTTTAAATGATGACAGTGAACTATTTTTTAGCCAAAACTGACCCCAAAACCTATTCCATTAACGACCTGGAAAAAGAAAAAACAACTGTCTGGAGCGGCGTGCGCAACCCGCAGGCGGTAATTGTTCTGAAAATGATGAAGAAAGGGGATAGGGTCTTAATTTACCATTCCCAAGGCGAAGGTGCCATTCGGGGGCTGGCAGAAGTTACCGGCAGAGGCCGGCCGGATCCGAAAGACAACAAATCCTGGTTGGTGGATTTTAAATTTCTCCGCAAGTTCAGTGAACCGTTTATTACCATCAAGGACGTAAAAGCTTCTGGGGAGTTTAAAGATTTTCCCTTAGTTTACCAGTCGCGTTTGTCAACAATGCAAGTACCCGCAACATTTCTTAATTGGCTCAAGAAGAAAGGGCTAAATGCATGATTCCCACGCGAGCACGGGCTTTGGAGTTTTTGCATCAATGGGTAACATCGGAAAGCCTGCGGCGGCATATGCTGGCCGTGGAAGCGGCGATGCGCGCGTATGCCAAAAAGTATAACGGCGATATTGAACTCTGGGGCATCACCGGCCTTTTGCACGATTTTGATTATGAAAAGTATCCCGAGTATGATGAAACGAACCGCACCGGCCATCCGTTTGAAGGGGTGAGGGAATTGGAACGCCTGGGCTATCCAAAAGAAATAACCGAGGCAATTTTAGGGCACGCGCTCTACGGCGGCGTACCGCGGGTTTCCGATATGGCCAAAGTTTTGTTCGCGGTTGATGAACTTTGCGGCTTCATTGTCGCTTGCGCTTATATGCGCCCGGATAAGCTGCAAACCTTGGAAGCCAAATCCGTCATCAAAAAGTTAAAGGATAAAAGTTTTGCCGCCAAAGTCAGCCGCACAGATATCGACCTCGGCATCCAGGAACTCGGCGTTGACCGCGCGAAACATATTGATTTTATTATTGGCGCGCTTCGTGGCGTCTCAAAGGATTTAGGGTTTGAAAATTAATTTTTTAAAATAATCGAGCCCATAACATTTTTGCTCGGCCGAGCAAAAATGTTATAACTAATTTAGAGGCCATGTTAAAGGAGGAATATGGCGAAAAGCAAAAAGGAACCGACCAAAACCAGCCAGTTACTTATATATTTGGCTGCGGCGGAAGATGTTTTTGCTCCGCTCGTGAATCCATACGAGTTGCGGCGCAGAATAGAATTTGGAAGCCGGGGCAGTTTTGAAACAACGGTTTATAGAATGTGGAAACGCGGCTGGATCAGGTTTGTAGATAAGAATGCCGAAAAATTTATCAAGTTAACAAAGAAAGGCCAGCTGGAGGTTTTGGTAGCTAAGGCTTATCTCCCCATGCCATTGAAGTGGGATGGAAAGTGGAGAATGATAATTTTCGATATTCCCGAGGACGCTAATGAGAAAAGGGATTTATTAAGAAGACTTCTTAAGCGCAATAATTTTTATCAATTACAGGCTAGTGTATATATTAGCCCGTACCCGTTAAACCGTGATGCGATCAAATATTTATACGAGTGTAAGCTGCATTTTTATATTAGAATCATTAAGATTGAAGAGATAGATAACGACAGTGACTTACGTAAGCATTTTAGTTTAAAGTAATTATTATTTCCAACAAATTTGCTCGGCCGAGCAAATTTGTTGGGTATCTGTTATGAAGAGAATTATTGTAACTATTCTTGCCGTAGTGCTCGTAGCCGGAGCGGTTAATTACTGGCCCAAGGTTGAGTCGTGGCTGGCAAAAAGCCCGCATCTGGCCGAATTGATTAAAGATAACCCTACGGTAGCCGCGCTGAAGCGGCAGGTTATCAACGGCGGCGCCTTGCGCGCTCCGGATAACGCGCCGGACGCTTACCTGACTCGCGAAGGCACTATAAATTTTACCAACCAAGCGCGCCGGCAAAACGGAAACCTGGCGCCGCTTCAAGAGAATTTTTTGCTCGATAAAGATGCCCAGGCCAAGCTTGAAGATATGTTCGCGCGGCAGTATTTTGAGCACGTTTCCCCTGACGGCAAAGGTCCGGCCGATCAGGCCAAGGCGGTCGGTTACCAATATGCCGTAATCGGCGAAAATTTGGCCTTAGGCAACTTTAAAAACGACCAGGCGCTGGTTACCGCCTGGATGAACAGCCCGGGGCATCGGGCCAATATTTTAAATACCGGCTATCAGGAAATCGGGGTGGCTGTCGGCCAGGGAAACTTCCAGGGCCAAAAGGTTTGGCTGGCTGTGCAGGAGTTCGGCAAGCCGCTATCGAGCTGCCCTGCCGTAGACAGCGAACTCAAAACCCAAATCGGCAGTTTGCAAAGTGACATTGACGCGATCCAGCCGCAGTTGCAGTCTTTGAAGGTCCAGATTGACAATTCGCCGCAGCCGCAAAACCAAGCGCAATTAGACGCGTATAATAATTTAGTCAGCCAGTATAACGCCTTGGTCAAGATCTATAACAATAAAGTCGATCAGCTCAAGGCTGACACGGATCAATATAACGTCCAGGTACAGGCGTTTAACGCATGCGCCAGTTAACCTGCAAAACTGCAATACCCCGGCGCTGCAAAGGCCTGCAAATACTCCGCGGTTCTTTTCGCGGTATTTTGTAGATTTGCTTGCCGGTAGGCAGATTCGCATCATTTGGAGTTTATGCAAGAGTATCTTTCCCAAGTTGTAGCAAAAAAATATTTGGCCAAAGACATTGTAGAACTATCGGTCAAGCCGGTTAAACCGCGGGCGATAAAATTCCGCGCCGGACAGTTTGTGTTTTTCAGGATCGGGGACGCCTGGAAGGCCTATTCTATCGCGTCGCCGCCGGCGGACAGGCACCGGTTAAAATTCTGCATTAAGCTGGAGCCGGGCGGGAAGGGGTCGGAGTTTATAAAAAATTTAAAATCCGGAGATCCCCTGGAATTCAGCGGGCCGGAAGGCTTTTTTTACGCAAGCGGCTTGCGCGGCGATTACTATTTTCTGGCGTCCGGCATTGGGGTGGCGCCGTTTGCCTCCATAATTCCCGATTTGCTGGCGAAAAAATTTGCCGGCCGAGCCGTCTTAATTCATAGAGACCGGTCGGAGAACGGTTTGCCTTACGCGGGGCTGTTCCGGAACCTGGCAGCAAAAAATCCGGCATTTAGGTACGTACCGATATCAAAAAAACATCAAAATCTAACCGATTGTCTGGCCGGGCTGGGGATAAACTTGCCCAAAAGCTGGTTTTATGTTTGCGGCGGCAAAGAAGCTGTTGATGGCATTAGCCAAGCGCTCTTAAAAATGGGCGTACCGGAAGAGCGTATCCGTACGGAGACATTCCTTTATTCGGACAGGCGCGCTGTTTAGCGGTTAGTCAGCTTATTAGCTGAGGAACCTGCGAGTTGGGCTATGTTGGGAGTGCCCATAAGCGGGCCTGGCGGACCGGCCAGGGGCCAGACTATCCGTAGGCATAAAAATCTGTTATACTATAATTAAATTACCCGATAATTTTTAAAATTATCCGTAAATTTATGAAAAAAAATTTGCAAGTGCTGGGGCTGGCGCTGTTGGCTTTCGGATTAGTCGGAACGGCCCGGGCGGCTGATGTGGTGGCGCCAAACCAGAAAAACCCTAACGTTATTATCGGCGCTTCGGAAACCCATAAGAATTTATATACCGTAGGAGGCGATGTTACCATAAACGGCAATACGGCCGGCGATCTTACAGTCGCCGGAGGAATGGTGACGGTTGACGGAAATGTCCAGCAGGAATTGCTGGCGGCCGGCGGTACTTTGGAGGTAAGCGGCAGTATCGGCGGGACAGCCCGCATTTTGGGCGGCAATATTACTATAACCGGTCCGGTGGGCGGAGATTTGGTGGTCGCCGGCGGCAATGTCAACATTACCGGCAAATCCAGCGTGGCGGGGGACGTAATGGTCGCCGGCGGCAACGTGGTGATTGACGTGCCGGTTACCGGCAGCGTCCGGACAACCGGAGGGAACGTATTGATCAACAATAAAGTAGGCGGGGATGTTTACGCCCAAACCTCCCAATCCTTGGAATTTGGCTCGTCTGCCAATATTGCCGGGACGGTTTACCATAAAGGCCCGGCTAAGGCCGTAATCGATAGCGGCGCGCAAGTACCGCACATCTCGTATACCGAGTGGCAGCCCCGCTCGAATAAAGGGGCTTTGGCCGCGATTGCCAGCACGGCATTCGTTATCCGCCTGTTGGCCTGGATGATCGCGGCGTGGCTGCTGGCGCACTTTAAAAAGTCTTGGGTTCAGAGCATTGTTGATTCCGTACGTTCGCATCCGTGGTCAAATTTAGGATGGGGGTTACTATATATCATTGTAATCCCGATTGTCACTCTGCTGCTGCTGTTTACGTTCATCGGCTATTACTTGGCTTTCCTTACCGGAATTTCGTTTGTTTTGTTGATTGGATTGGCAAAAATTTTCGGTGTAATTGCGGTCGGTTACGTAATAGTTAAACTTTTATCCAAACCTACCGATGGTATTCCCATGTGGCAGCCGGTTGTGATCGGCAGCGTAATTTGGGCCTTGATCGGCTTAATTCCCATAGTCGGGTGGATCATAATTGCCGTAGTGTTCTTGCAATCCTTTGGCGCGTTGGTCCGAGCGACGGTCGGGGCGATGAAAGAATAAAATTAATTTTATTTAATAATCTTCAATTTTCAATTATTTTCCAATGCATCAGTGCTTTGAAAATTGAAAATTGAAGATTGAAGATTTTACTTATGGGCATATTTGACAAGCTGAAAGACGTTAACGAAATGCGCAAGCAGGCTAAGGCCATGGAAGCCTTGTTGGCGCAAGAGCAGATTACCGGACAGTCCGCGGGCGGAAAAATCAAAATTACCATTGACGGCAATCAGACTGTTTTGAGCGTGGAAGTTGACCCCGCGGTAGCGGGCGACAAAGGCGAAGTCGCCCGCAATATCCGCGCCGCGCTGGAGGATTTGTTTAAACGGCACAAGAAAGTATTGCAGAGCAAGTTTGGGAATATATTATCGCAGTAACCCGGAAAACAAAATGTTTAAAAGCAAATTTGCAATTTTACTATTCGGCTTGCTGATAGCCGCCCCGCAAATGGCATCGGCTTTGGAAATGCCCATGGGCCTGCAAATGCCACAGAACGGCACGCAACTGGCGGAAATGTTTGGTGTTAATGCGCAAAGCTACGTAGTGGAAGACGTTAATTCCGGCCAGATGCTTATTTCCAATAACAGCAATATGGCGTGGCCGCCCGCGTCTTTAACAAAACTGGTTACTGCTCTCGTGGTTCTTGATACGAAGCCGAGACTTTACAATACCGTGGCCATGACCGAGGCGGACCAGGCGGCAGGGTGGTGCGATCAGGGAGGGGCTTGCATAAAAGCGGCTCCGGGCGTGCGATTTACGGTTGACGGCCTGTTCCATGCCGCGCTTATGCCGTCGGCAAATAACGCCGCTAACGCGCTGGCGCGGAGCACGGGATTGCCCATGCGGACGTTCGTAGACCGAATGAACCAAAAAGCCGCGAGCTTGGGAGCGACCAATACCCATTTTAACGAGCCGACCGGCATGGATCCGGCCAACCAAATTACCGCCCGTGATTACGCGAAAATAGTAACTGCGGCTTTTGCCAACCCGTATTTAAAGGAAGTGGCCAATACCCAGCGTTATTTGTTGCGTTCCACCAACAATTGGCGTTATACTCAAACTATCCAGAATACCGATAAACTTTTGGCCGATGCCGATGTCCAGATGCTTGGCGCCAAAACCGGCTATTTGGATGAATCCCGGTATAATTTTGCTTCGCTGCTCAAGTATGACGGCCAAAAGCTGGCGGTGGTGGTGCTCGGGGAGCCGCATTTGTATACCGCCTTCGCCGAGACCAAACTGCTGGCCAGCCTGGCCAACCAGGCGGAATTTTTGGCTTATGATTATTTGCAGCCTATGGTGCTGGGAACGAGCACGGGCGTATCGATGGCAAATTAGGTAGTAGTCGGTATTTATATATTGGCGGAAACTTTAAATACGAATTGTCCAATAGTGCCTACGAATCCCTGTTATCCATTAATTTATATTAATATCTAGCATCAGCGACCATTAAGCGAATATTATGAAAAAAGCCATTACCATCGCAGTAATTATTCTTGTTGTCCTTGGCTTCGGATTTTATTTGTTTAAAATTTCGGACAATACTCAGCAAGGGACAGGCGCGGATTCCGGATCAATATATAACGACAGCATAAATACGTCAAATGTCCAGCCGATAACGTCGCTGCCGCCGTTTAATCCTAATACCGACCACTATCAGGGCAGCGCCAGCGCCAAAAACGTATTTATCGAATATGCCGATTACCAGTGTCCGGCCTGCGCCGAGGCGGCGCCTATGCTAAAGCAGGCCATGGCGCAGCTTCCGGATACGGTGTTCGTATTCCGCTATTTTCCGTTGGTCCAAATTCATCCGAATTCCGTGGAAGCAGCGCTCGCGGCCGAAGCGGCCGGCACTCAGGGCAAATATTGGGAAATGCACGATCTGCTGTTTCAAAACCAAAGTTCCTGGGAAGGATTGGCTGATCCGCTCGACGCCTTTGCCCAGTACGCCCAGCAGGCCGGGGTGAAGGATATTAGTCAGTTCAAAAGCGACGTTACTGGCAAAAAGAATTTGGCGCCAATCCAGACCGGCTATGACCAGGCCATGGGCCTGAATTTGGAAGGCACGCCGACTTACTTTTTTAACGGCCATCAGCTGCAGAACTCCGACTTGAGCGGTTTGCTGCAGGAAGCGCAGCCTTTTGTGAATAAATAGTAAAGATAGTACATGGCGGTTAGCGCATAGCAGGCAGGGACAAGGATAACCCTAGATGCTTGCTATTCAATGCTAAATGCTCCCTACTTATGACTTGGGCATTTTATGCCATTCTGTCTGCCTTCTTTGCTTCGCTTGTGGCGATCTTCGGCAAGATCGGCATTCAGGGCGTGAGCAGCAACCTGGCTGTAGCTATACGCACGGTTGTCATCGTATTTTTTGCCTGGGCGAATGTGCTGTTTGAGGGCACAGTGCCGCAGCTTAAAATTTGGTCGCGGCATACCTGGACTTTTATTATTTTGTCCGCCATCGCCACCGGCCTGTCGTGGCTGTTTTATTACAAGGCGCTTCAGCTCGGGCAGGCGAGCCGCGTGGCGCCGATAGACAAATTATCCGTAGCGCTGACCATTGTTTTGGCTTTTATTTTTCTCGGCGAAGCCCCGACCTTCGGCAGCGTCCTGGGCGGTCTTCTGGTAGTTTCAGGCGTGTTGGTTACAATATTTGTCCGATGAATTTGTTGCCGCAACGCGGGTCCGGGCCTGGACCCGCTTTTATATTTTTGGTAAAATAGTCCAGTTATGGCCAAGCAGTCCCGGCAAAAAGTCCTTATTGCCCTTTCGGGCGGAATTGATTCCGCAGTTTCGGCATACCTGCTTATTAAACAGGGTTACGAAGTCGAAGCGGCGTTTATGAAAAATTGGTCGTCTACGGAAGGGCTGCTTAAGAACGAGTGCCCCTGGCTGGCTGACCGGCAGGACGCGCTTCGTGTAGCCGCGTTTTTGCGCATTCCCATGCACACTTTGGACTTTGAAAAACAGTACCGGACTGCCGTAATGGAGTATTTTTTTGAGGAGTACAAACAGGGGCGTACGCCCAACCCGGACGTAATGTGCAACAAGGAAATAAAATTTAAATTGCTCTACGATTGGGCCAGGGAGCGCGGGTTTGATTATCTGGCTACGGGGCATTATGCCAGGATACGGAAAAGGGGGAAGGGGAAAGGTGAAAATGAAAACAGCTTTATCCGCAACCCTTTGCCTTTTACCCTGACCCGGAGCGCGGATGAATTCAAGGACCAGACCTACTTCATCTATAACATCAAAACCAAACAGCTGCCCCATATTTTGTTTCCTATTGGCGGAATGAAAAAAGCCGCGGTACGGGCGCTGGCAAAAAAAATCGGTTTGCCTAACGCCGATAAACGCGAGAGCATGGGATTATGTTTTGTAGGTAAAATCCGCCTAAAGGATTTTTTGGAACAAAAACTCAAGGAAAAGCCGGGGGAGATTATCGACCAGAACGGTGCCGTTATCGGCCGCCATCAGGGCTTGCACAATTATACCATCGGCCAGCGGCAGGGTATTAAGGTCGGCGCGAGCGGTCCTTATTACGTTGTTAGGAAGGACTTGGCGAGCAACCGCCTTTGTGTTACTAATAATCCTGACGATACGGCGCTGCTGGCCAAAGAAGCGCAGCTGCACAGCGTGAATTGGCTGAGCGGGCAAGACAGCCCGTCTGCCAATCATCCCGTCAGCCTGGTGGGGCGTTACCGCCATCAAGGCGAATTAGTGCCGTTAATCATCAACAAAATAAAAAAAGATCTTTATCGCGTTGAGTTTAAAACTCCCCAAAAAGCCGTGGCTAGCGGCCAGAGTTTGGTATTGTATCGGGGAAAAATTTGCGTCGGCGGCGGCATTATAGTATAATACGCAAGGTCAGATTAAATTTTTATGGGCTCCCGCACAAGCGGCCAGGAACCCTTTTTGTTTTGTCTTTTTATGCCTTTTAGAAAATTGCCGT
Source organism: bacterium (assembly GCA_021789715.1). GTDB lineage: Bacteria > Patescibacteriota > Doudnabacteria > UBA920 > UBA920 > JAJYJE01. Next base: position 13,227 of record JAJYJE010000001.1, read on the forward strand.
TCGGCGACACTAAAATTTTTAACGTGGTAGTGGAAGTGCCGGCGGGCAGCCAGAAAAAATACGAATACGACCCGGCTTTGGGCGTGATGAAACTGGAAAAAGTCTTGTACGATAATGTTACTTTTCCGTTTAATTACGGGCATATTCCCCAGACCATAGCGCCCGATGACTACCCGCTTGATGTTTTTATTATCAGCACTTATCCGCTCCATACGGGAATCGTGGTGGAATGCCGTCCGGTAGGTTTGCTGGAGGTTACGGATCGCGGCAGGCGGGATAATAAAATTTTGGCCATACCCATAAGCGACCTTAGGCTGCGGGGCATCCAGGACGAGGGGGATTTGCCCCGGGAATATTTGGATAAAATCCGCGAATTTTATGGAAAGCTGCCCGGCGCCTGGGACCATGAAATCAAGCTTTTGGGCATTAAGGACAAACAGGCGGCAGTAAAAGAGTTGTTGCGCACCTTGGAATTCGGGGTGTAAGTTAAGAAAATAAGTTACAGCAATAAAAAGGCCGCCCCTGAATGGGGCGGTCTTTTTGCGGGAAAAGATCCGTTATGGCTTTAGGAATTTCACCAGCAGCAAGGCGACAATGTTGATTATTTTAATCATGGGGTTGATGGCGGGACCGGCCGTGTCTTTGTAAGGATCGCCAACCGTATCGCCGGTTACGGCGGCCTTGTGGGCGTCGGAGCCCTTGCCGCCGAACGCGCCTTCCTCAATGTATTTTTTGGCGTTGTCCCAGGCCGCGCCTCCGGTAGTCATGGAAATACCGACAAAAATTCCGGTAATAATAGTGCCGACCAGGAGTCCGCCCAGGGCGGCGGCGCCTAAAGTCAAGCCGACGATTATCGGCACAACCACGGGGATTAACGCGGGAATAACCATTTGGCGCAAAGCGGCTTTGGTTACAATGTCGACCGCGCGGGAATAATCCGGTTTGGCCGTGCCTTCCATAATGCCTTTGATTTCCTTAAACTGGCGCCGGACTTCCATAACGACCGCTTTGGCGGCTTTGCCGACAGCGCTCATTGCGATGCTGGCAAAGAGATACGGCAGCAGGCCGCCAAGCAACAGCCCTACCAGTACTTTACTGTCGGACAAATCAAACACCGAAGAAATATTATTCGCGGTTAGTTCCTGGGTGTAAGCGGCAAACAAAACCATGGCAGCCAGGCCGGCCGAAGCAATGGCGTAGCCTTTGGTCACGGCTTTGGTAGTGTTGCCGACCGCGTCAAGCGGGTCGGTCACATCTCGCACGGATTTCGGTAAGCCGGAACTTTCCGCGATACCGCCGGCGTTGTCCGTGATCGGGCCAAACGCGTCAATCGCGACAATAATTCCGGTTAGCGACAGCATGGACGTTACCGCGAGCGCGATGCCGTAGAGGTTGGCCCAGTAATAAGCTAGCAGGATGGAAATGACAATTACAAGCACCGGCAAAGCGGTAGACTGCATGCCCACAGCCAAACCTTGGATGATATTGGTGCCGTGGCCGGTCGTGGAAGCTTCGGCTATATTTTTAACCGGAGCGAACTTTTTGGCGGTATAGTACTCGGTAATCAGCACTACGGCCGCGGTAACGGCTAGCCCGAGCAGAGCGCAGAGATAAAGGTTGATAATCGGCGGTACCGGCATGGTAAAACCGGTTAGGAACAGCTGGCCGCCCATGAGTTTGGCGGTAATCGGATAAAAGGCAACGGCGGAAAGCACGCCCGCTACGGCCAAACCTTTATACAACGCGCCCATAATGCTGTTGGAAGAGCCAAGCCGGACGAACCAGGTGCCTATGATAGTCGTAACAATAGATGCCGCGCCGATCATTAATGGATAAAGTATGGCATTCGCGTAACCTGGGAACAAGGTTGCGCCGAGCAAAATTACGGCTATGGAAGACACCACATACGTTTCGAACAAGTCGGCGGCCATGCCGGCGCAGTCGCCGACGTTATCGCCGACGTTATCGGCAATAAAACCGGCATTGCGCGGATCGTCTTCCGGAATGCCTGCTTCGATTTTGCCGACCATATCGGTGCCAACATCCGCGCCTTTGGTGAAGATGCCGCCGCCCAAGCGGGCAAAAACCGAAATCAGGGAAGCGCCGAACGCCAAACCGGCCAGCGCTCCAAGGTCGCGGGTCAGCATATAAAAAGCGGAAACGGCGAGCAGTCCCAAACCGGCAACGAACAAGCCGGTTACCGAGCCGCCCTGGAATGCCAGAGATAAGGCCGGCGCCAGACCTTTTTTGGCGGCTTCGGCCGTTCGCACATTGGCGCGGACGGAAATATTCATACCGACGAACCCGGCCACTGCGGACAGGACCGCGCCAATCACGAATCCGATCATAGTGTCGCCGGAGAAGCGGCCTAGCCACATCAGGGCCAAAATAATCACGGCAACAATTGCCACGCTCCGGTACTGGCGGGACAGGTAGGCCTTGGCGCCTTCCTGGATGGCTCGGGCCATATCGATCATTTTGCCTTCGCCTTCCGGAGCTTTGAGGATTTTAATAATTAAAAATACGCCGTATAAAAGGGCCAAAACAGCCGCTCCCAAGGCGTAAAGCAGGTATATGGTATCACTCATAGTGATTTTGAACTCTGTACATGATTAATATTTTCTTGTAAAATTATAGGGTAAATTCGTAAATTGAGCAAGCATATAATCCGTGTGATACCCATATACGGGCATTCCGCCGCCGGCGGACTAAGTTATACGGATCGGTATTATCAGTATTATCCTTGTATCGGTATCTTATAATTTATGTTTAAATTCAACACTCCCCGAACCTACGCTTTGGTTACGGGCATAATCCTGTTTTGCCTGGGATTTTTCGGTTTCGCGTTCCGCACAAACTTTAATCTGCCCGACAGTTGCTTGCTTGTGAGCCTGGTGTTGGGATTCTGGGGTATAGTGGTTGGGGCCGGCGCTTCTGATGTATGAAGTTTGTTTTTTAACCGGCTATCGGAATTCTACGGATTTAATAAGCGCGTTAAAGTCGTCGATCATCGCGGTGGACAGGCCGTTATCGAAAGTGAAATAATAGCCGCCGTGCGAGACGCCGTACAGCAGATTGGAAACGTCCGTTGCCGGCTGGCCGCCGATGGTCGCTCTTACGCTCGGAAGCCCGCTAAGGCCGTAGTAGCTTTGGGAGCTTATGTAAATTTTCATATTGTAGAATTTTTTGCCGGGATCGATTTCGATTGTGGTAAAGCCGTCGCTTGCCGGTTTGCCCTGGGAGATTTTCCATTCAGGCGCGTACTTAAAACTCAAGCCGTAGGCGCTGTCCGTGTATGTCTTCCAAGATGACGTGTCCACTGGCGTGACCGGAGGCAGAGGGCGTTCCGAAGCGTCTGCGGCGGGGATGATGCCGTAGCCGGCTTGTTTACCGTAGTATTTGGTCTGGTAGGCGCCGCCGGCGGATCGTTTTGCAGCCAGGTCGTTGCTAAGCATAACCGTTAAATAAGTTCCGATAACGGCCGCGCAAAAGAGAAAAATAAAGCTTTTGGTTGGGGTGCTAAGATTTTTGAACATTTTTGTGTCGAAAGTTTATCTTTGGTTTTAGTATACGATAATCTTAATTGGGTGTCAAAAATTTTACGGATTGAGGCTTTTTCCTAATGTGCGGCATCCGCAGCCCCGTACTTTTCGGTATCCCGCAGAACTGTTATTTAAATAGTTTGTCCAGTCCTGCCTGGTTGCCGCAATAATAAATGTGGGCCGTCAAGTTTGTGCAATAACCGGGGTTTTTTTGGACAAAGGAATATTTGGGCAGAAACCAATACAAAAAGGCCGCTGCAAAAATCAGGAGGCAATAAAATGTCCATTTTAGAGCGCGGAGCATGGGTGAAAGGCGGTTTAGCTTTTGTTGGCGGCATTTAGGGGGTTTATATAACCTAGCCCGCAGCCGCTAATCGCCAGTTGCTAAATGCTGCCTGCTTGTATACTATCACAAAACAAAAACTCCCGAAAATGGCCGGGAGTTTTATGGCAGGTCTTTTAGGGAGCGGTTAGGTCTTTCTTTTTTTGCTCGTATTCTTCTTTGTTGATTTCGCCTTTAGCGTAGCGTTCATTGAGAATATCCAACGCGGAATTGGGGTGCGGCACCGGTCCTGCCGGATGGCCGTAGTAATTATCTCTCTCCCAGCGGCGGTGCCTGCCAAGGCTGGAAAGTGCCAATATGACCAGGGCGATTATGATTATCCAAAAAATTATCATAAGCGGACCGCCCCAGCCGTAGTAATAATAGGGCATAAGATGGCGATTAATGGTGGGATGGGATATTATGTATAACGCTGTGAGCCGAATAAAATTAATTAGGCCAGTCCCGGGAAAAAGTCGGTGATGATGCGCCTGCGCGGCACGCCGAGCCTGGCAAGGGCGTCGTGTACGCCGGTAACCATGGCGTGGGAGCCGGAAATGTAGAATGTGCGCGAGTCAAAATCCGGCACTACCGCGGCAATCATGTTGCTGTCGAGATAGCCCCGCTGGCCTTGCCAGTTGGCGGGGATGCCGTCGGGGTTGGTGAGCGTACAGACCGTTTTAATCCCCAAATTCCGGGCGGCGGCGGTCAAAACGTCAACATACACGATTTCTTCTGCCGCGCGGTTGGAGTAGAGGATAATGATGTCGCGCTTTTCGCCTTTATCGATTAAATATTTCAGCATGCTGCGGAACGGCGTTATGCCAATGCCGCCGGCGACAAATACCAATTTTTTTCTAGCGTCGCGCGGCAGGGTAAAATCGCCGGAAAGCTGGCCGGCGACAATCGTGTCGCCGATTTTCATATTTGCCAGCGCTTGCTTAAAGCTGCTGGGGTTGTGGTAAAATTTTATGCCAAGCAGCACGTCGGACTCCGTGGGCGAGTTTGCCAGAGTAAAGTAGCGGCGGTTGCCGCGGTTGTCCGGTTGTTTGTGCCCTAAAGTCCATTCCATGTACTGGCCCGGCCGGAATCTGAGCGGCCGGTCGCTTTCCAGGACAAAATCCATAACGCCGGCGCCGGACCGGATTTTTTGCTTGAGGCGCAAGGAGTGGCGGCCTTTGGGGCTTATGAGGTAAGAAAAGACATTGCCGGCCAGCAGCGCCAGTTCGGGCGTAAAATAAAACGAGCCGACATGGGTTTGCGGAGCGAACATCCAGCCGGCCAGCAGGCCGTAAGCCAGGCGGCCATCGCGCGTCGGCGGCATGGTTAAAGGCTCCGTGAGCATAATGGTGGAAAAGAATATGACTGGCGAGTCGAGCAGGGATTTTTGCAAAATGAATTGCGGCGCGCTTTTTTCCAAGGCGAACATTACGCCGTAAGCACCAATTAAAAACGCCAACACGGCGTCGAAGCGCTGGACTTTGCGGGTTATGAGCAGGCCGCCGATGAGCGTGAATATGAACATCGACGATGTTCCCACCCACCAGCTCGCGGATTGGTTTACCGTCAGCGCGGTGAGAGCCACGGCCAGAGCGGCCGGATTAAAAATGTGCTTGCCGCCGATATTTAAAATATATTTGCTGGCCATAGCCAGGACCGAAGCGGCAATCAGGAAGGAAAGGTTGGATGTTAAGGAACCGACGGGAGGCGAAATAATCAAAGCCAAAATAAGAGCAGTAATGTACGCGGATTCTACATTAGCCGGTACCCCAATGATTTTTGCGCAGATTATGTTAGCCAGCCAGGAGGCAAGAAACAGGACTAAAGTGGAAAAGACGAGCGAAACCGGGCTGTACGGCAGGATGCCGAGCGCTCCTAATACCGCGGCAATGAGCAGCAAAGCAATCAGCACATACAGCACCAGCCGGTACATGGTGATGTTGTTTAACCAGTTGTCGATTTGCCGGCGGAAAAACGCAAAAATAACTATTACCGCGAGCAGCTCAATACCGGCCGTGGTTGCAAAAAAGGAGATGAGGTTTCCCAGATAAGCGAGCATAATAAATTGGCCTAATTTATACTTGAGTATATTTAGCAAATCCGGATGTCTGCGTAGCTATACCGTGCTTGTCTATCATGTAGCCTTCAAAGCCGCTTAGCCGCTCGATAAAGTTAATGCCCGCCCGGCCCATGGCAAAAGCGGCGGTGGCGAACCGGTCGGCTTCGTAGACGTTTGGCCCGATTAGGGTTAAGCTGACGATTTCGGTCAAGAGTCTTTTTGGTTGGTGGGGATTGTAAATATGCTGGCCGCGGATATAGGTGCCGCTCGTGGCAATACCCTGGCTAGTTAAATGGAGAACTTTGACGATTTTGTCCTGCTCGAACGGATGGCGAATGCCGACGCTCCAGAGGTTGCCCTCGCCATTTTTGCCGCTGACCTGGACATCGCCTCCGGCGTCAATAAAAAAGCGGTTGTAATTCCGCTCCTTCAGTAGCAACGCCGCTTTGTAAATCGCCCATCCTTTAACCAGTCCCGAAGGGTCATAGAGTCCTTGGGGCGTGATAATATCAAAGTAGCCTTCGGTTTCCAGTTTGGTCTGTTTGGATAAATCAAAGACCTCTTTCATTTCCGGACTGAATTCTTCCCAGGAAATTTCACCGCGATTGATGCGGCTGATCTCGCTTTCGTCCTTGTAGGTGCTGAAGGTTTCGTCCACGTGGCGGAAATAATCAAAAACCTCCTTAAGCGGAGTTTCGTTTGTGGAGCCGACCACTTCCACTGTGATAGGCATGCCCATAATCAACTCAGTGGATTTCATGGAGTGTATAGGGATAATGGTTGTAGGTTATGGAAACCAGAAAGTTATTAGAAGAAAGGCGCACGGCTTCTATAACCAATATCTGGCATTTAATTTTTTGCCTGTAATAGCGCTGCTGCGAGTGATTGTTGGAATGCCGTGCTGGTCTGGGTGGCGCCGGAGACAATGTCCACGTTGGCGCTTTGGGCGGCAATGGCTTCTTGGATTAATGTTGGCATGGCCTGGGAGTTGATGTAGCGGGATGTGCCGCGGTCTTGCGGATAGTCCAAGAATTCTACATTAGCCAATTTCCCGCCGGAAATTATGGCTTTGACCTGGACATTGCCAAAGTAAGCGTCCGTTACTGGTCCGAGGTAGCCGCCATCCTTATATTGGCCGGCGGGTTTGGGCGCCGGCGGAGGGGTTTGCCTGGTTTGGGCAACCGGCGTGGTTTTGGCCTGAGCGGGTGCGGCGGGGGCTGGTTTGGGCGCCGGAGCGGCCTTGGCCGGAGCATTGTCTTCAGTTTCCCCGGAATCCTCTTTGGCAGGATTGGTCTCGGCAAATCCCGCGCCCCGAGGATCGGTTTCGTTTGCCGGACTGGGCAAAAGGGAGAT
>JAJYJE010000096.1 GCA_021789715.1 bacterium
TGGTAAAGGACAAAAACAATCAGGATAACGCCGGCCGCGAGAAGCGCGCTGCCGATGATTTTGTATTTGTTCATATGGTGTTGCACAGATCACATATCAACGCGGATCTGCATATTATCTGTCCGGGCATGCTCCATTTTAAAAAGGATATTTTACCGCCAGACGACCTGTGAGGCCGTGAAAATGGGTGAGCTGTGTGAGAGTTATCGGTCGGTGGAAGCCAGCGTTAGGTTGCGGCGGCTGGCCAAGCGGCCGGCGGAAAGCGCGGTTTGTCGGGCAAGGCGGCGCAAAACCGTGCCGGAGAATATCAGGCCAAAGCCCAGGGTGGTCAGGATTCTGGTAAGCTGCGGGCTGAAATCATCCGTGGCATAAGGCGAAGGCGATAGGGTCGCGGGCGGGTTCCATAAACTTTGGATTAAAGGCTGTGAGATACTGCTTAGGCCTTGCTGCAAAATTTGCGGATTAATGCCAGTGAGATTCCCGTTGTACGCCACCGTGTCTACGGTAGGACTGGCAGAAGAGGAAGCGGCGGCGGGAGCAGCGGAGGAAATTTGTCCGGTTCCGGTATCTACCGCCGGTTGGCCGGAAGGGCCGATGGTAATCATTGGGTTAGTTGCCGGGCTAATAAAGCCGGTTTGGCCGCTTTCGGTTACCGTTCGGGAGGATCGGTTGTCGCCTGGCGCGGGATCGGTATTTCCCGGACCGGACAGGGAGGTAAAATAAATTCCCAAAGTGCCGGAAGGGATTTTAGCGCCATGGCCGGGGGCGGCGGTTTGGAGATGCTTCCTGCCGGCCAAAGGCCGGCTGTCTTTGCCCTGTTTGGCGTTGGCAGCGGCCCGGGTAATGGGCAGCAGCAAGGCTGCTGTTAACAAGCCTGCCGCTATTACGGCGGCAGAAATCAAAAAAAATCTTTTTTTTGGCCTGCGAAGGAAAAATAGAGAATTCATGAGGCTCTGATTTATTGGTCATGGGAAACAAACTTTTACGATACGCGATATATGACGCACAGGGCGGCAATACCGACTTGCAATAATTGACGGCAGATTTTTAAGCTACTTACGAATTTTGGCCTTGCTATGCACAAAATAAAACCCTCCTTAAGGGGAGGGGGTTTTGCGCGTCTTATAATAGTTTACTTGTCTGTTTGGGGCTTAAAGCGTCGTAATGGGACGCGACTGGGTGATGTAAAATTTAGACCGCTCGCATGCCCATTCAATATCCTGCGGGCGCTTGTAATGGCGCTCGATTCCCCGGCAAATTTTGGCCAATTCCACGATTTGTTTGCCTGCTAATTTTTGTTTACCGCCGGTTTTGGGCGGCAGTTTTTTGTTGATGTTTCCTTTGGCGGTTTTGACGATGGCAAATGATTGTTCCGAAATGCTGATGTCTAATATAGAGAAGTCGTTTTTATGGATAATGTAGGTGTCGGGCGTGACCATGCCGCCGACAATCGCCTCGCCCAAGCCGAAAGCCGCCTCAATGACCATTTGGTTGTGGTCTTTGGTTACCGGGTGGACGGTAAAGGTGATGCCGGAAATTTCGCTCTGCACCATTTTTTGCACCACCACCGCGACCGAAACTTTCTGTTTGTGGAGTTTTTTTTCGAAGCGGTAAAAAATCGCGCGAGGGGTGAACAGCGAAGACCAGCATTTTTTAACGCTGGCAATCAAGTTCTTTTCCGTGACGTTCAAGTACGTTTCCAGTTCCCCGGCCCAGGAGGCCACCCTGGAGTCTTCTGCCGTGGCGCTGGAACGCACGGCTACGAATTTGGCTTTGAGCTTTTTGAATTCGCTTAAGATTTCTTTTCTTAAATCCGCCGGCATGGTCTCGTTCATAATGAGGCTGCGGATCTCGGCTGAGGCGCCGTCCACCGAGTTAACGTCTTTGTGGTTGACTTTTTTTAATATTGCTTCTATATCAGCATCGATTTCGGTTTCCAGAATAAAGCGATCAAAGGCATTGGCGAGCACGACAAAACCCGGCGGTACGGGCAATCCCGCCCTGGTCATCTCGCCCAACGACGCGCCCTTGCCGCCGGCAATGGCTACGTCTTTTTTGGAAAGTTGGGAAAAGGTTTTAATCAGCGTCATGGGAAGTTATAAATTTTTTGCCGCGATATTTTACCGTTGTTCGGTTATCGGCAATGGTAAATTCTGTCATTTCTGTTTCTCCGGCAATGTCCCCACCGGTTATTCGATTGAAAGATTCCATGCCGACTTTGCCGTTGTTAGCCAAGGCTGTGACTAAAGCGTCTAAATCCCATTGGTGGCCGACCTCGCCGACAATTACAGGACGATTGCCAATGTGGCTTTTTGCAAATTCCTGGAGCCTACGCACTCCTTGTAAATATTCTTTTCCAACATCGGCCGGATGCGGACCTTGGATAGTTCGACCGTTTGGCAATTCAAGTTTTCCATCATTGGCGATCCAATCTTTGCCAGCCTCTTCGTGGTTATTGCTGTGTTTTTTTAAAATTTCGCTAAAATACTCCGTTTTTTTACCGGCTTTGTCAGTCCAGCGGTTACGGAACTTGTAAGCCAATTCGTTGACCATTATGGGATAACCAATGATAATTTTTTTATCTGGGTTCTGGGAGATTACTTCCTTTAGTTTATTTACGGTCTGAATAATTTTTCCCGGCATAAAGCCTTTTTTGTCAGCCTGCTCTTCCGGGACGGCAGGAGTCAACTGGTCGATTTGCTTTTTAGTAATTGTTATTAGATTTTCGTCTTGGGTTTGTGATTGTAAGACTGTTAGTTCGTCGCCGTAAATTTCTGCCGTTTGTTTGGCCCGCGGTTGATCCGATGTCGCGGCAATTATTATTACTGCATCAGCCGGTGCTTTTTTAATTAGTTCGGCGATTTCACTTCGAGCTTTGGCTTTGGCTTTTTCTACACCACCTTCGGTTAAGTCCGGGTATTCCTTAGAAGCCGGATCCTGGGGAGTTTTATTTCGCTCCGGGGTCGAATGCCTGGTTGCAAAAAAACTGGATTCGTTGGTCATAAATTATTTGTTGATTTTAATTATTCCAGAATGCGCATCCAATTGGATACGCTGCCCGTTTTTAATAATTTTTGTCGCTATTTGGGTGCCGACGATGCAAGGAATTTTGAATTCACGTGCTGTGATGGCGGCATGGGACAGAATGCCGCCCGAGTCGGTCACTATGGCGCTGGCTCTATGTACCAGCGGTAAAAATTCCGGCCGTGTCATCCCCGTTACTAAGATGTCTCCACTTTTAAAATTCTCATGTTGATGCGGGTCAGATATCACTTTGGCTATGCCAGTGATTTTGCCAGGATAAGCCGCAATGCCTTTGAGGATTTTGCTGTTCTTAAGGTTTTCCCGGACAATAGCCATTTCCAAATCCTTGACGGTTTTAGCAGAGTTTTTAGTTATGAGCTTGCCGCTGTTAAAATATAAAACACTTCCCACGTAGCGGGCTTTTAAATCTCGATAGTTGGGCAATTGGCCGGTCTTGAAGTATTTTTCTAGTTCGCTTTGAGTCAGACAAGTTAACGCGGCCTGACCAACTTTTTCTTTTTTACCGATGAGTGTGGCGAGCTTGCGGAAAAAACTTTCGCTGGCGCTATAAATGTGTTCGGAGTATTTGCGGCCGTCTTCAAAATAAGGGAGCAAAGTTTTTAACTTTTTCGGAGGCAAATAATCCACGGTTTCCTTAATAAAAGCATGATAAGCAATATGATTGTCAAAAGGTTTGGCGAAGCTTTGAAATTCCTGCCAAGTCGGGATTCTAACGGAAAGCTTACCCATCGCTTTATCTAAAATATCCGTGTTTTGCTTTATGAGCTTTATATATTTTTTTATTTCCGCGGTGGAGCGTACTGCTTTTTTGGCTAAAGTTTGCCCCAGATGATGCAATTCATCGGTGGCCACATAAAAGTCCACCGTTCCTTTTTTATGTACAAACAAGGTGTGTTTAAAATTTACACCCAAGATTCGTTGTTGGGAATAAAAATACTGCGGCCCCCAGAACGAGCAGGAAATGTAAGTGTAAGATCCTGACCAGCGCTGTATCCACCCAATTTTGGCAATTCTGTTAACATCCATAATAATATTCTATTTGCTCTTTAGATTTTTCACAATCCCTTTATTGGCGTCGAC
>JAJYJE010000097.1 GCA_021789715.1 bacterium
TTAGGTGGATAGACGTTTCGTATGCGCGCACAAGTGCAATCAGCAAAGAAATGGGATCTTTTTTTTCAAAAGCAAAACCGTCGCCTTCGCCTGTCGCGGGCGAATAATTTATAACCGTATCCGCAAGCCCGCCGGTTTTGCGGACAATCGCGATTGTGCCGTAATGCATGGCCTGCATTTGGATGAGTCCTGATGGCTCAAATCGCGAAGGCACCAGAGTCGCATCTGCTCCGCTGAAAACAAAATGGGGCAAGACTGGGTCGAATTTATATTCCGCGGAAACCCGCTCCGGATATTTTTCTTTAAAGCTTTGGATCATGTTCATAATCGCAGTATCCCCTTCCCCGACCAAAATCATCTGCACCGGCAGTTCCTCTAAAATCGGCTGGATGATTGTTTGCAGGAGATCTATGCCTTTTTGCGAGGCCATGCGCGTGGTGATCCCGATCAGAAATTTTTCAGGATCAGCAGGCAGGCCAAACCTTTCCTGGAGAGCTTTTTTATTTAACGCGCGTTTTTCCAGGGAATTGGCGTCAAAATGATGTGGCACATTAGGATTTGTTTGCGGATTCCAGACTTCATAATCAATTCCGTTTAAAATTCCGTAGAGGACAGAACGCCTTTCGGTTAAAAGTTCGTTTAATCCCTCGCCGTATTCTTCTGTTGTGATTTCCTTGGCATAGGTTGGCGAGACGGTGTTTACGACATCGGCGTACATTATCCCTCTGCGCATGCCGTTAATCATATTCAGCCGTTTGTCTTCGAAGGCGGGAATCGGCGAATGGCCGCCGTCGCGGTCAAGCTCGGAGATGAATTGATGCTTGAAATTTCCCTGGTAAGAAAGATTGTGGATTGAGAATACGACGGCTATTTTGCTCAGGCGCGGGTCGCTTTTGTAAACTGTTTTGAGATAATTCGGCAGATAGCCGGTTTGCCAGTCCGCGCAGATAATCACGTCGGGAATCCACGTCGAGACTTTTAGAAATTCCAGCACGCCTCGGCAGAGCAGATTCCAGCGCACCGGATCGTCGGCATAGCCGTAGACGTTTTCCCGCTGCTCGTAGTATTCCATGTTCTCCAGAAAATATGTGTACGGAACCTGGCTGTCTTTGCGCTCGAATTTTTTTACGTTGCAGGTCAGCAGTTTCGCGCCGGTCTCATTGCCGGTAGGCACTTCGAGATTTTCATATTCTGTTTTAAGGCCGTGCGCGTCATCGGCAATTTGCAGATATTTAGGAATCATAACTCTGGCGTCGTGGCCGATATTATCCAGCGCGCGCGGCAAAGAATACATCACCGCGCCAAGACCGCCGACAGAAGCGAAAGGATTCATTTCCGAGGCAACAAACAGGATTTTTAATTTTTTGCTCATAGATTTCTATTATACCACCTCGCGAGCGGAAATAAAACCGGAGTTGAGAATAGGCGCAGCTTTCCGGGGTCTGGACAACGCGGCCCGGTTCTGGCATTCCTTGTGTTGTAAGCATTTAATTATAGAAAGGAACAATCTCATGGAAGACATCATCACCATACCAGCCATGGGAACGGCCAGTACCGTGACCATAGCACCGGCAGTAGCCGCCGTGCCAGCCAGTTACTGCCTGTATGCCCGCAAGTCCACCGAGCAGGACGAGCGGCAGGCGCTATCTATAGATAGCCAGATCAAAGAGATGCTGGAACTGGCCAGCCGTGACGGCCTAAATGTCGTCGAGATCAGGCGCGAAAGCCATTCGGCCAAAGAGAGCGGACAGCGGCCAGTATTCAATAGTATCATCGCTGACATAAGAGGCGGCAAGTTCAATAGCATCCTAACCTGGGCACCGGACCGGTGCAGCAGGAATGCCGGCGACCTTGGAGTCTTAGTAGACTTGATGGATCAAGGACTGTTGAAAGAAATAAGGACGCATGGCCAAAAATTTAGTAACAATCCAAACGAAAAATTCTTGCTAATGATTTTATGCTCGCAGGCCAAGCTGGAAAATGACAATAAAAGTTTAAACGTTAAGCGCGGACTTCGGGCTAAGTTGGAGCAAGGCCTCTGGCCAGGCACTGCACCCACCGGTTACTTTAACGAGCATCGAACCGACCGGAAAGGCTATCTGATTTTAGACCATCAACGGGCACCAGTAATTAGAAAGATGTTTGAAAAAGTGGCTGATGAACATTGGAGCGGCCGGGAAGTATACCGCTGGTTGAAGGATCAGGATTTTAAAACCAAAACCGGCAAGCACTTAAGTCTGGCCAACGTTTATTTCATCCTTAAAAACAGCTTTTATTCAGGAGTGGTGGAATACCCGGTAGGCAGCGGCAAGTGGTATACCGGCAAGCACCAGCCCATTATCAGTAGGGAACTGTTTAATAAGGCCCAAGAATGGCTGACCCGGGATAAAATTGTCAGGGTCAGCAAGGAATTTGCCTTTACTAAGCTGATAACCTGCGGCCTATGCGGCAGCGGCATTTCCGCCCAAGAAAAGCACAAAATTTTTAAAAATCAGAGTGAGAAAATCTATGTCTACTACGGGTGTAGCAAAGCCCGTGACTTAACTTGCAAGTGCGGTTATATACGGGAAGAGCAGCTGGTTGAACAACTGGCTAATCTCATATATAAGATTGACATTAACGAGCTGGGTATGAGGGCAAAACTGGAAGAAGAAATCAAGCGGGCTAGGTTCCTGCAAACCGCGGTGCTCGGGATTGAATCAAAATCACCCGAGCCGGACGTCAGCCAGGTGGATATTAAAACTTACGCCAAGCACATCATCAAACACGGCAGCGTAATAGACAAGCGGGAACTGCTGGGATGCCTTAAAAGCAAACTCATTTTAACCAAAAAAGTTTTAACGCTGCAAAAGTAAAAACAAAAATAATTCAGCCATAAAAAATACAGACCTTGCGATCTGTATTTTTTATTTGGTCGCCACCTTGACTTTTGTCAGCGTAGAGTTTGGTTCGAATCCTTGTAGGGTACTGATGACCCTGCTAGGATAAGAACCAAAATTTCTGGCTTAACCAAGACGCTGCTCGGTCTCTACTCTAACAAAAGTTGATGGCTGGGATGGTAGGATTCGAACCTACGAATGACGGATTCAGAGTCCGTTGCCTTACCGCTTGGCTACATCCCAAAATTAATCAGCCGTATGCGTCAGCCGCCTCCTGCTATCGCGATCAGCTAAATGATTTTAACAAAAGTCGCCCCTTTTTACAACTTGGGATTGTAGCTTTTTCCAGTGGCGGCCGCGGCGACAAAGCATATTATAAACTCGGTAATCGCATTTTAAAACTCTCCCGTTTTCGGGAGGTTTTATTTTTTTATCAGATTGTAGAAGCTTTCAATATTGCTGTTTGTCCCGCAATAATAAATATGCGAAGTTAGGTTCACGCAATATTGCGGGTTTTTGTGGACAAAATTATACTTCGGCAAAAACCAAAACAGGAAAGCTATCGCGCCGATAATTACCAGGAAAAAAATGTATTTTATTAGACGAAACATTTTATTTTAAAGAAATCGAAATCGATAAAGGGATTTAAAAAATGATGGGAACCGCCGGCTGTGGAGCCAGCCGAAATTATTTGCGGTTCCCGGATTTGCGATGCCTGTGCAGGAAAAGGTATGTACCCGCTCCTGCAATCATGGCGACTGATGCCATTGGCAGGGCAAAATACATTGCCGCGCCACTTACTACTAAAATTTTAGCAATCCTATTGCCGCGCTTCCAAATTACGCGCCCGTACCGGTGCGTTGTTTTGGCATCGCGCCTCGCGGCTTTCGCGAATCTCGCGGTCGCGGCACTGCCTGGGAAACCCATAAACCCTCCTTCCCTCCTTGGTCGGAAATCATCTATATTATACTATAACTCCGCCGCCTAAACAAATTTTGCCTTTGTACAGAACTAAGCTTTGGCCGGGCGCCATTGCCCGTTGGGGCGACTTGAATTTTACGTAAATTTTTTGGTGGTTTCCATGCGTAGACCTTGACACTTCCGCTTCCTGCAGTTTTTGCTGGTGCCTGAAACGCGCTTTGCATTTGAAAGGAAATTTTGCCGGCAATGAAATCCAGTTTACTGCTTCAACTTCAGCTTTATTCTTCAAAAGTCGGCGGTCATCAGGGTT
>JAJYJE010000098.1 GCA_021789715.1 bacterium
ACCCATAAGCTTATTGAGTGAATAAGATTAACAAGGAAAGGAGCCCTATGAACGAACCGCTTGGACAAATTTATCTTTCCCAGCTGGACGCGGAAGCTCAGGCCACCCGCAAGTGCCTGGAGCGCATTACCGAAGAGTCGCTGCAGTTTAAGCCGACCGATAAGGCTATGCCCATGAAAAGCCTGGCGATAACCGTGTCGGAAATTCCGCGCTGGATCGCGTCCATTATTAACCAAGGTGATATTGATTTTGCCACATATGAACGGTTTAAGATGAATTCAGTGGCGGATTTGCCTGAGCACTTTGACGAGTGCCTGGCTCAGGCGCGCGAGGCGTTAAAAAAGGTTTCGGATGAGGATCTTATGAAAGATTTTTCCTTAAAAATGAATGGGCAAATCCTTTCGACGGATTCCAAAAAGAACAGTGTCGATTCCACCATCCGCCACCTGGTGCACCACCGCGGCCAGCTGACCGTGTATATGCGCACGAACAACATACCCATCCCTAAAATCTACGGCCCCTCCGGGGATGACCAGAGTTGGCAGTAATCGGATTTTGTGGCAAGTAGTTTGTTTTATAAAAAACCACCATTAACCGATGGTGTGTTTTTGTTGGCTGGGGTGGCAGGATTCGGCCGCCCACGGCTATCCTCAACTCCTTTCGGTCGTTTCGGATGACGCCTAACGCGGCCCCGCCGCTATTGAAAGCTGCGCTTGCTCGCTTTCAATTTTTCGCTTCGCGAAAATCGCTCCTTTCGAATCCTGACCTGCATTCATGGAAAAAGCGCCACCTAAAGGTGACGCATTTTCCATGGCTGGGGTGGCAGGATTCGAACCTGCGAATGGCGCCTCCAAAGGGCGCTGCCTTACCACTTGGCGACACCCCAATAAGGTAAATTCCAATCTCGAATCCGCCGGCTGGCGGACGACATTCGAAACTACAGCTTGAACCATTTTAACAAATCAGGGGCAAAATTTCAATGCCCGCATGATATAATAAATTATATGCCCTTCGTCCATTGGCTCGTAATTATTAGCGCGGTAGTCAGCGTAAGCGGCGGTATGGCGTATGTACGCAATACGCTTAAAGGAACCACGAAGCCGAATCGCGTGTCGTGGTTTTTGTGGGCTTTGGCGCCTTTAATTGGCGTAGCCGCGGCATTGTCCGCGCACGCGGATATTTGGGTCACATCCCGCCCGTTTATTGCCGGATTTATGCCTTTGCTGGTGTTTGCCGCCTCCTTTGTTAATCCGCAAAGTTACTGGAAGCTGACTTGGTTTGACGCGGCTTGCGGCGCGTTATCGGCCGCGGCGCTTATTGTATGGGGAGCGGCTCATTCGCCGGAGCTGGCCGTTTTGCTTGCGGCTTTGGGCGACGGTTTTGCCGCGCTGCCGACCATCCGCAAGGCCTGGAATTTTCCGGAAACCGAAACCGGATTAACTTATGCTTTAGGCATTATCTCGGTGCTGCTGGTTCTGCCGGCCACTCCCAAGTGGGACATTCAAAACTCCGCGTTCCAAATTTATCTGCTCGTTGTCAACATCATTTTGGTGTTTTCGATATATCGAAAGCGCTCATGGCCTGTTTAAGAAAATTTTGGAATAGTAAAAATTAAACGGCTCCGAGCTGCGTTATTCGGAGCCGCCAAAGCTTATTGCAAATTTGAAGCCTAATGTTCGGCAACGGCCATCGCGCGTTTATCCAGCGGCAGGCGCATCCTGAACTTTTGGGCTATTAGCGCCGCATCAAGAATTAGAAACGCGATGCAGAATAAGCCCTCCTGCCAGCTTAAAGCCAACGAACCGCGCTGGCCATAGAGGAACAGCCCTAGATGCGTGGCCGTCCATTCCGGAAGCGGCGCAAAGTAATTATTTCCGGTAAAATTTTCGCCCCATCCGTGGGATATGACATCCAGGGGAATGTGGCATTCCAAGGCGCCAAGACCACAGGACAAAAAAATGGGGACGGCGAGTGTTCGCGGCCTGCTGAGTTTGATATCCGCCGCGATTAAAGCGGAGCAGGCTACCAGCCAAAGGAACAGGTTATGGAACAGCTCAGTGGCCGATTCCAGCCACCACACGCTTTTGGCGCCTAAAGGAAAGCCATGGGCGTAGTTGTGTAACATTTCGATCAGGAACGGTATGTCAGGAACAGCCGACCCGGCCAAACAGGCCAGAGGCATGCCCCAGTTCTTGCAAAACATCCCTAATTTCGAAGTCGGATTGCTTGTCGGCTGCAAACGCTGCAGGTACAGGCCCAATGCCAGGCCCGCAAATTCGTGCGCGATGAACATAAGGTGGATCCCTTCTTCAAAATTTCCCCAAGTATAAAGGGTTGATTGGCTTGGGTCAAGTCATAGGATAAAAGTTAACCGCGGAATGCTTGGGCAAAACAGTAAAAGTTCGCTTCTCAGGCCATTCCCGCGGTTTCATTTTTTCCCAACCGGCTCGTCGTTTATACATATAAAAATTATAGCAATTGGGGTTGGCTAAAAACTCCTGCCTGCGGTTATAAGCAAGCCGATATTTTCATCGCAAAGATAGTTTTTAGACCAGCCTGTTACGCTAAATGACCCATATGGCCGATGAATTTCAAAGTATAAACATCGCTATTTCTGGCGTGGAAGATACGGGCAACCAGGTAAAAATCCGTGACCAGAATAAGCGGACTTATTCTTTTTTCAAGAATAAAAAAGACGGGGAACCAACCGTAGCCTTCCAGGATTTCCAGCATTTTAAGATTGGCGATACGGCGTTGGTTACCTATAAGGAAGTGCCGTATCGCGATGGTACGATACGCAATGTGATAAATTTTCGCGAGCCGACAGGACCGCCGGAACAGGCGCCAATTACAGCGGTGGCTCAGTACCGCGCCAGGACGAATCGCAGGGGAGAGGAAAAACCCGGACGGGAATATTGGGAGCGGCGGGAGGCCAAACGCCAGTCCAGTATTTTGATGCAGGTGGCGTTTAAGTCGGCTGTGGCTTTGGAAGCCGCGCGGATCCGCTCCGGCCGGGACGAAGACCGGCAGCGGGTGTTCGATGACACGACGGAGTTCTACGACTGGATGGAGGGACAGATTGGCCAAGCGGAAGAAAATCTTGGCGAACAAGGCCAGGCGCGGGAGAGGCAGGAACAGTTAAGCGCGGAAGAAGAGCTGGGGTTTTAACATAAAGATTAAAAGGTTATTAAGGCGCCGTAATTTTTCTGTTTTCCCGTTAGCTACGCAGGCTGCCCCCGCCTTACTTGAAAGACAAGCGGGCCGAGGAGCAAATGTTGCACCCAATATTTTAAATTTTTTAAATTATTTATGGATATTCGCGCAAACGCATTCGGTGAGAACTTAGACCACCTTGGGGACAAGGCCGACCAGGCTGCCAAAAAAGGCCAGGATTGGTTTAACAATGAGACCCAGAATCTGGAAAACCTGGTGAGTCAGGGCGATGAGGACGCTAAAAATAAATTGCTGCAGCTGGCGCAAAAATATAACGTGCCGGTAAATAAAAATATGGCCCTCCAGGAGATTAAAAATAAGGTAAAGGCGAAACTGCGGGATATGCGGTGAAGAATATCGGCGGATATTGATAGATATTAGGGGTTTCCCTGCAAAGGCGTACATGGAGGGGATTTGTGAACGGTGGGATTTTTTTGATCTTTTGTGCTACACTAGCTGTGTGGTTTTTAAATTTATTGAAATATGAAATTTAATTTGTCGCCTTTTAGCGAGCTTATAGAAAAACCTTGGGGTTATGAGATTCTGTTTACTCCTGAGGATTATCCGCGCACCGGTAAAATTTTGCATGTTAGCGCCGGCAAGAGATTGTCGTTCCAATACCACGAAAAAAAAGAAGAAGTAATAGCTTTGTTCGGCGGTAAGGCTGTAATTTGGCTGGAAGACGGCCAGGGAAACATTAAGAAAATCCCCATGGAGCCAAAGAAAGGCTATCTGGTCGTACCGCCGCAAAAGCACCGGATTGAGGCGCTCGAAGATTCTGACCTTTTTGAAGTATCTGGTCCGGAGATAGGCACGACGTACCGGTTAAGCGATGATTATGCGCGCACCGATGAGACAGAAACTATTCGCCAGACAGAAAATC
>JAJYJE010000099.1 GCA_021789715.1 bacterium
GTCGGCGGAAGAAGAAGCTAAGGTAATGGAGCCACAGCGCGTGGAACGGGTTAACGCTTATATGACCCAGCAGCGGGCGACGCTGCCGCCGGAGGCGGTAAGTCCGCCTGCAGTGGAAAAGAAAGCGCCGCCGGCGGTGCCCCAGCCTAAAGGAGCGGTTCCTACGAAGGTGGGGATGAACGAAATTTTGGGAAACGCGGATCGCACGCAGGCCCAAACTGCAGGCGCGGATTTGCACGCTAAAACGGGAATTGCTGTTGATCAGATCGTTTCGTCGCCGGCCAAGGCCTTCCCCTTCGCCAAGGATTTGGCGGACAAGCCGGCTTCTCGCAATGGCACGGGTTTGCCGAATGCGGCTGCCGTGTTCCCGAATTATAAAAAACCGATTCCGGGTGCAGTTATAAACTCCGAAACTTTGGCGGCAAGGATGGAAAAAGACAAGCAGTTAGGGGAGCATCAACAGCGGGCTGATAATGCTGGGGAGAAGACATCTCTAACCCATTCCAAAGCGGAAGTGTTCGTAGAAAAGCAGATCGAGCAAAAGCTGCGTACGCTGGAAGAGCGGGTGGAAAAGAAGGATTAGTAGTTGGTAGTTAGTAGCTGGTATTTGGCAGTCGTTATTAGGAAGTTCAAATTTAAATGTTTGGAATAAAAAATAAGGAGGGTGTTAATATATGAATCAGGAAAGCCAGAAGATACAAACCTTTATGGATTTACGCGTATGGCAAGAAGCACATAAATTCGTACTGGATATCTATTGTTTCACAAAACGATATCCGAAAGAAGAGCTATTTGCCTTGGTAACCCAGCTTAGGCGCGCTGCCGTATCCATTACCTCGAATATTGCTGAAGGATTTTGCCGGGCTGGCATTAAAGACAAGCTGCATTTTTACAATATTGCCCTCGCATCATTGGTAGAGTGTCAGAATCAGTTATTATTATCGAGAGATTTGCAATACATTGACTCCAATGATTATCAGAAGATATTCGCATTATCCGTATCAGTTGCAAAGATGTTAAATGCATTGATTAATAAGGTAAAGTTAGCCACTAACTACTAAATACCAACTACCAACTACTAAACCAGAATGTCCCCTGATCACGTACAAACAATTCAAAACCTGGTAAAATCTTCCCTGATTTTATCATCCCCGGAAAAAAACGAATGGCTGGATCTTTTGGATTTGATGAACGACCGGCAGCTTTTGGAATTGGAGAAAATATTAACTGAGGCGCAGAAAAACGCGGGAGCTAACGCGGAACGGACGCGGCAGGATGCGGCGCGGTCAGCCGTTGGCGATCGGACAAACAGGGCAGGCGCAACGGGCAGGATTGGTGCGCTGCCGCTTGAAAAGCCGTCTGCCGCTCCGCTGCCGCAAGCCACGCAACCTATCGCGGCGCTATTAAAGTCCCAGCCTGCCGCGCCCAAACCGGCGTCAGTTGAAGAGTCGGTTAAGGCCACTTCGGCTTTCAGCCATATTTTGAATTTCCCCGGCGCGGCCGAGCCGGAAGCTGCCGGCCGAGCCGCGAATCCCGGGACGCCTAAACCCGGGATAAACAAACCCTCCGTACCGCTGCCTCCCAGGGCGCCGGTAATTGCAAGCCAGACAATCGCGAAAAAGCCGGCATCGCCGTTTTTGCAAAAACTGAAACAGATGTTCGCGGAAAAGGAGTTGCCCGCCGCTTCCGCCGCGCGGGATTTGCCTAAACCCGGCCAGACCGTAAAAATTTCCCCGGAATTGTTGCAAAAAACGCCGGTAAAGCCCGCGGCTGCGCCAACCGCCACGCGCCATCCCGCCGCGGCTCCCAAACCGCAGGAAGATAAAAAAACCTCCCCTAAGCCCGCGGCTCCGGTATCGCCAAAGCCAGAAAATGTGGTTATAAACGTATTTGTTAACAATAAGGAAGATATAGCCAAAGTGCCCGGTTTGGCCAAAGCGGAAGACGCGCTGCGCGCCGCCACGGCGGCTTCGGCGCCGGAACCCGCCGCTCGGAAGCCTGCCGGAGCATTGGAAGAATCCGCCGAAGTGGTTACGGTCAAAACGCCGCCCGCCCCTATAAAGAATAAAGTGATTATAGTGGAGCGGCCCGCGCCCCCCGCAGTGACCGAAACTGCCGCGGTTAAGGAGTCTGTTAATTTAAATATTCCGCTGGAAGAAAATAAACCAGCGTCTCGGCCTTTGGGGGAAGGCAAGGCTCCGGCAGCGCGCCAAACGGCGGAAAAAGTAACGCCCGGACTGAACTTTACCGAAGCGCCTGACCTGGAAATGCCGAAGAGTAAGATTATCGGTACGGATGCCTTAGTGCCGGATAATTTAACCCTTCGGCCGGCCGCCGCCGGCAAAATCACCCTGGATGAGAAACCGTCGGATGACATAAAATTGGATTCCCTGGCAGCCGTTACCGGACTGACGGCAAACGACTTGCGGATGCACGCCACAGGCACGCTGTTTAAAAAAATGCGGAATTTGATGGGGCGGTTGGGTTATCACGAAGTCCTGTTCAGCCTGGAAAAAAGCGCGCTCTATAAGGCGTATATGAACACCGGAATCCAAAAGTTGAAAGAGGATGCGGGCGCGGACGCTCCTGCGGGCAGCCGGCTCGACCAGAAGGATTTTGAACGGTTCGCGGATTTGCTTATAGTATTGCAGTCCTGAAGCATTAGCAGTTAGCATATAGGATTAATATTTGCCCTAACTGCTAATTGTTAAAACTATGTTATAATTAAACTAGTATATGCAATTCCCCGTACCACAATTTACCGATGTTGAAGACCGGATAATCGGCCCGCTTACTTTAAAACAGTTTGGCATTATTTTCGGCGCCGGCGTCTTGGTGATGCTGCCATATTCGCTGACCAAGAGCATTCCGGTGTTGATTATCTTCGGCCTGGTATTCGGCTTGCCGGCTTTGGGTCTGGCTTTTGCCAAGCTTAACGGCCGACCGCTGTACAATATGATCGGCTACTTTGTGGATTTTCTAATGAGTCCCAAGGTCCTGGTTTTTTTTAAAGAAGGCGGCGGCTCGGCCGCGGCGGCGGCCAAAGCGCCTGAAGCGCCGGTGGAAATCAGTCAAACCGTGGCCGTTCGGGATCCTAATGCCAGGCTGAGGGAAATCAACAAGATTTTGCAGGAACAGGCGGAGAAGGAAAGGAATCTTGTAAAATAAGCATTTAGTATATAGCAAATAGCATTTAGGGCGCACACCTTGACTGCTAAATGCTAGCTGCTACATGCTATATGCTCAAGCGCTATGAAACTCGAAATGCAAACCAAAACCAAACCGGCGGCAAAGTCGACCCAAAGTTTTTTGCGCCTGTCCGAAATCAAAAACGACACCGTGGTGCTGGACAGCGGCACGCTGCGGGCGATTCTGATTGTCTCCAGCACTAATTTTGACCTCAAGAGCCAGGACGAGCAGAACGCCATCATTTTCAATTTCCAAAGATTTTTAAATTCCTTGGAATTTTCCGTGCAGATTTTGATGCAGAGCCGGAAAATGGAGATCGGCAATTATTTGGAAAAGCTGAAAAGTATTGCCGAAAAGCAAACCAATGAGCTGCTGCGCGTCCAGACCCTCGAATATATAGAGTTCATTAATCGGCTGATTGAGAATGCCAGTATAATGAATAAGACGTTTTACCTTGTTGTGCCGCTTGATGAAACGATTTTCCCGCCCGCCGCCGGCTTTTTCAGCAAGTGGTTTGGCGGCGGCAAAACCAGGGAAGTAAAGCAGCGCATTGAAAATTTTGAAAAGTTAAAAGAAAAGCTCGATAACCGGGTGGCCCAGGTGTCCGCCAACCTGTCGAGCATCGGACTGCAGTCAAACCGACTGAAGACCGAAGAAATTATCCAGTTATACTATAATTCCTATAATTTTGAAACCGCGCCGGCAATGGACGCGAGCAAGCTGGGGGAGATGAAAATCGTGCAGTAGAAACTTAGTAGTTGGTAGTTAGTATTTAGGACACCCAAACTACCACCTACCAACTACCA
>JAJYJE010000100.1 GCA_021789715.1 bacterium
TCATTTTGATATTTGCATTTTGAATTTTAAAAAATAAACTAGTAACCATTTTACCACTAATGTCAAGAGGAAGCAAGACTTAAGGAGAGAGGCGGATACAATTTTTAATCGCTTATTCCTCAATAAAACAACAACCCGGATGCCGTTTGGCCTTAAATTTAGGTCAGACGACATCCGGGCTTAAGTCCGATGGTTAAGGGGCAAAACGTAGTACAGAAGCACTCGCTGCACCGGCATACCCAAGAATTTCGTCCGGAACGGCGCGCCTACGATCTTCCACCCCATGCATAGAGCGCTGTTATTGCGCAATATTCCACGCACGATCTCGTTAGCGCGCTCTATTCCGCCGTCTGTACGCAAAATTTCTATAGTACGGGTGTGAAGATTCACTGCTAGGTAATCCCAGTCTTGGTAACCCTCCTTCAATTTATAGTCCCCTCCTTAAAATCCACAATACTGACCCCGCACAACACGTGCCGCTGGCCAATACGCATGGCCAAGGCAGATGCGAACCGCAAACCCCGATCGCAACAATCGAGGAAACCAGCCATGCCCCAACCGGCAAGGCCGCCCTTAAGAACGAAGTGATATTCGCAAGCATAGGCGCATAAATTTTACACCATTTAGCACAACATTTCAATGGCCCGGCATGGCAAACAATATTCCATTACTTAACCAATGTGGGAAAATAAAATCCGGCCCATCTTCACGACGGTCCGGATACCATCTTGCTCTGGTTCCTCGCGGTCCAACGCCGCTCATATTTTTCTCTTAAGCGGTCTACGGCCTCCCAAGCCAGCATCGCCATCCCCAACAAGATTACAAGTAAGAACACAAGCAGGTGGAACAAGCTCCTGTTCGCGGTATCCAGGCAGCTGGCATAATTCCGCGGTTGCGGTTTTCGTCTTCGATCACGGCCGAATATGGGACTCCGAGTCTTATAAAAACAACCGTAACGGCCGCAGAAAAACTTTTCCCATTCGCCGCGCTCAATCAACTCCTCCCATTCTTTCTCTATGTCCTCGAGAGAAACTTTTATGTCCGAAGAAGCCTTTGATGCCTCCCCGCAGACTAGCGTCTGACGACTACTTTTGGACGCTGTTGGTCTTTCCCGGCGGAAAAAATAAGCACAAAGACCTATTGTTAAGAAAAGACCCGCAAGCGCGCTCGCTGCCAAACTCACCTTGTCCAGCTCCCTTAAAAAATCCGCCGGATCGATCGAACGATTCACCCACTCGATCAATTGGAACAACCCAACGAGAGCCAGGCAAATGATACCCCAAAAAAACCAAGTGCCATAATCCAACCACTGTTCATCCTGCATCTGCTCGTTTTTCA
The DNA here is from genome assembly GCA_021789715.1 of bacterium. Lineage (GTDB taxonomy): Bacteria > Patescibacteriota > Doudnabacteria > UBA920 > UBA920 > JAJYJE01. The sequence continues at coordinate 1,339 of JAJYJE010000100.1, forward strand.
TTACGTCCTCCTCGCCAACACCGTATCAAATCCTCGACATTTTGTCTATGCCTGATATAATAGGTTTCCCTTATGGAAAAACCGGTTGGCAAAAATTCTTTTTCTGCAAAAATCCTTAAAGATGAGCAGGGAAAAATTATACTTATCGGATCTTTGCGCCAAATCAAGCGTCGGCTAAAAACCTTAATCAGGAACAACAAAGTTGATAATCAATTCCATCGGATTCTGCAATATCCGGAACTTTGGGCCGCTTATGAAAAGGCTTGCGCGGGTCTTCGCCAAGCAAAGAAATTTGGCTATACTATAGCAGACGCGTTTCCCATTAAGAACGGCTCTCTGGGACGCCTCACTAATAGTATGGATAAGCTAAAGGCAAAACTTAAGGAAGTCCCCAAAAGCCCCGGCGTCTACCAGTTTAAAAATAAAGACGGCGAGGTAATTTACGTTGGCAAGGCGAAAAATCTGCGCGCGCGCATCGGGCAGTACCTAAACCGCCAAGACGAGCGGCCGCAAATCCCCTATCTTCTGGCCGAGGCGGCGGATTTTGATTACACGGTAGTCAATAACGAGCTGGAGAGTTTATTTTTGGAAAACACGCTAATTAAACAGTACCTGCCGCGCTATAACATTATGCTGCGCGACGATAAAAACTACGCATTTATTGAAATTGATTATAATTGCGAGATCCCAAAAATCAGCTATGTCAGAAAAGTCGATAAGACGGCAAAAAATATCCGCTATTTTGGCCCCTACAGCGCGGCCTACAAAATTCGCCAGACCTTGGATCTGGCGCGCCGGATTTTTCCTTACTGCGCCGCGGACAAAGTTTCCAGCCGGCCCTGCTTTTACTATTACCTCCACCGCTGCCCGGGCGTCTGCATAGGAAAAATATCTCTAAACGATTACCGGGGACAATTAAAAAAAATTGAAGATTTTTTGGCCGGCGACACCGGCAAAATTAAAAAGGAACTGGAAGCGGAGATGAATCTGGCCTCCAGAGTCCGGGAATATGAAAAAGCCGCGCGTCTGCGCGACCAGTTAAATTCCCTAAAACTGCTGGAAGAACGGCAGACCGTCATTTTGACCAAGGCAGTCTCGTGGGATATAGTATCGATCGCCGACGATCAGGGATACGCCTGCGTGAATCTGTTCAAAATACGCGAAGGAAAATTATTCGACAAGGAAAATTTTATTTACGAAATAGGCCGCGGAAGAGCAGCGGCACCCGCAGAGGCGGATAGTGCTCACCTGAAATCCGGGTGGCCTACGGACGCCCCTCCCTCGACGGCACCCAATGAAATCCTCCAAACCTTCCTCGAGCGTTACTACCTTGATTCCTCCAACGCGCCGAAAGCCGTTTACACGCAAATGCCAGCCGCAGACCCCGAACTTATTGAACACATTATCCGCTCGCGCTTTAATCTTAAGTCTTTAATTTTAAATCCAAAGAAAGGCAAGCCGCTGGGACTGGTCAAGCTGGGCCAGACCAATGCCCGGGAGTACCTGAAAAATTGGCTGCAATCGCAGGCCGGCCATTTGGATAAGATCAACCAGGCACTGCAAGGATTAAAAGATATTTTGCGTTTGGAAAAAATTCCCGAGCGCATCGAATGCTACGATATCAGCAATACCCAGGGAACCAATGCCGTGGGCAGCATGGTCGTATTCGAAAAAGGCCTGCCGAAAAAAAGCGAGTACCGCAAGTTCCGCATCCGCGGCAAGCGGACGCCGGATGATTTTGCGATGATGCGCGAGGTTTTAACGCGAAGATTAGCAAGAAGCATTCAGGGCGCGGCGGGCCGCGAGGAACCCAGGCCGTACCCCGGCTCTTCATCTAAAACAAAATGGCCGCTGCCTGATTTGATCGTAATTGACGGCGGCAAAGGGCAACTCGCGGCGGCGTTGGAAATTCTGCAAAAATTTTCAATTTTCCCCGCAAGCGGAACAGGCAATTTCCAATTTTCAATCATTGGTTTAGCCAAACGCATAGAAGAAATTTTTGTACCCGGACAATCCCAACCTATAATACTGTCCCATAACGATCCGGCCCTGCAACTTCTCCAGCGCCTGCGCGACGAGGCCCACCGATTTGGCATCACTTATCACCGCAACTTGCGGTCGAAGCAGGCGGTCAAATCCGCGCTAGATGATGTCCCCGGCATCGGCCCCAAAACCAAAAAACTCCTCAAACAAAAATTCGGCACCGTCGCCAACATCCGCGGAGCCAAATTTGAAGATTTGGCAGCTGTTGTCGGCGAACGCGTCGCGCTGGCGATCCAGCAAATGCTGTAAACCATAAATTATCCAGCCGTCCTAATATTGACACCGCAGCTTCATTTTAGTATAATGACATAGATATTTTTAAATCGGCTGTGAATTTTTTAGCTTCCATTCAGCCTTCCTAACC
>JAJYJE010000101.1 GCA_021789715.1 bacterium
TAGTGCGTAAGAATTATTATTGAACCGCTGACAACAAACCCAACATAATTCCAAATAAACTTTTTCTTTAGCCGCAAATCTTCGGGCAGGTTGCGCATTCCCGAAGCCTGGTCATCGTAATACTTTTTCTGCTCTTTAAGCGCTTTAACCATGAAGTAAGCGGCCATTATGGCAAAAAACGCGCCAAATGTGTACATTCTGGCCTCGGTCACGTATTGGAGCTCAAAAGGGTTCAACGCCACCAAAACCGCGGCCCAGAGGGCCATTTTTTCGCTTTGGAAGGCTTCTTTCATAAACAGCCACGCCGCCGGAATGGTCAAAACCCCGAACAGAATGGAAAACCCGCGCAGCGACCACATACCATTGCCGAACACATAATGCCACAGCCGCAGCGCTATGTAATACATCGGCGGATGGACGTCCAGGCCCAGGCGATAGAACATCTCACCCCAAGGATACCGGATCATCAGAGCGCTAAAAGCTTCGTCGTGCCAGAGGCTGATATCGGTGTTATGATAAACCCGCAGCACCAGCCCGATTAAAGTGATTATGAAAAGTGGCCAGTATTTTTTCATAAAAAAATAGAAAATTAATTACTTATTTCACATCCTGCTTTGACAATTTCCTGAGGATTATCAAACTTTATTTTTGAAGGGTTAAGCTTAGTGGAAACGTCAGTATCCCATTCGCTGATTACAATAACATTCTTGGCTGTAACGTAAGCGAATTCCCATATCCGACCACTGCGAAAATCGCCGATCTGATAGTAAGGAAGCTGCTGCGCACTCAACTCCTTTATGGGGCAAAATCCATCGGCAGCGGTTTGGTTAGTACCGAGTTTAACCTGCCATTTTCTATTTAGATAATCATAACTCAGCCTTTCTTCAAAAGCGCCGTTGTTTAGTGTTGCGCTAAAATCCGCAAAACTCTCCGTGGCAATATTTATTGAGCTATCAGAAGAACCGTTGATCACCGTATTTGCCGGATACTCAAAGCTAAACCCATACTGGCTGTTGGTGTAGGTTTTCCACCCCTCCACTGCGCCCGGCGACGACGCGCCGCTCAAATCAGGCGCGGTCGATGATGCCGCCGGCGTCGAAGTTGCGGCGGGGACTTGAGTTTGGGCTGCGTGATGAATAACAATCGGCCCCAAATCCTGCGCCGGCTGGCGGACGTACCAAACCTCGCCGGCTATGACGGCAACGGATGCGAGAATAACAACGGTCCAAAATTTTGGTTTCATTCTTTTGTATCAGGAATTAAGTACTATATATCAAGCATCTCCGCGGAGCGCATAATACTTTATACATAATACATTATACTTTAGTACACCTTGTACACTGCCAGCACCGCCTGGCCGAATTTGTTGCGGGCCTCCAAGTAGAGATGCGCTTCAGGATGATATTGCTTAAACTTAGTGATGTCAAAAATCGTGGACTGGGTAAACACGACCTGGTCGCCGGGCTTTAATTTAAGCTGCCAGGAACTGGCCGGATCAACATCCACATAAGGGATATTGCGCGGATTATCAGGATGCGCGCCGTCAACCGTGGTCAAATAATCGGTCGTCTGCACCGAGTAGGTATCCAAAACCAAATAAGTATCGGCCTTATTGCCGTATTGGTTCAAGTACTCGCTAACCGGCGTCAGGTCCGAACGGAACGAGTAAAAATTCGCCGGACTATTATAGGCATAAACAAAGTACAGGTAATAAGTCTGCATCGTTAGGGCCACGGCAAAACAGACCACCAATATTTTTGCGGCAATATTCACCACGCGGTAACCGCGGGGCTTATCTTTAACGGAGTGGGACGGCCAGGTAGCGGTCGACGTCATGGACGGCACCGCGGCGCGGGAACTCCACAGGCGATTATGGAGCTTAACCATCAATTGCGCGAATTCGTATAACGCCACAGCCGTAATAATAAACGTGGGCGGAATGGCGCCGGCGCTGCGCAAGCCGTGCGGGATGCCTTCGGCCGTTGCCAGTTCCGGCAGCAGCATTCCCCAAAACCAGCCGGTCAGCAAATAATATTTCCAATATTTGGAGCGCTTGCCGGGAGCAAAAAAATACCAGATCCCTAACATTGCCGTTAGGAGCAGCCCGACACCAAAAAATGGGCTTATAAGCGGCGAAAGGAACGGGTAACCGGAAATATTCTGCCGCCAGTTCAAATCCCCATGGGTAAAGAAACCCGTAATGGCAGTCTTGGCAACCTCCGCGAACACTGACGGCGCGTATGAAAGCGGCAGTTTCTCAGCCAATTGCCGGCCGTTGATGGTATAAAGCGTCTGGTTAAACAAGCTGACCTGGCCGCCGCGGCCGCTGAATGAATCGGGATGATGGATAAAATAATCAGCCAGCGGGAAGACAACCGCTACAAACGCCACAATAAAAATTACGAACGGAATCACGTATCTTTTTAGCGTTGCCGAAAGTTGGCTTCTGGCTTTTGCGGCAATGAGCGGCCAGACCAAGAGCATTATCAAAATCGGGAACATAATCCGGTAGGCAATGTACGTATACCACCCCAACGCGTATACGGCGCCGGTTATGCCGGCCAGCCATAGCTGCGCCTTGCGGCTTTGCGCCTGATAGGTACGAATCAAAAAATATAACGTAGCCGCGCCGAATAAGGGGGTCAAAATTGCCCGAAACGCCGTACGCGAAAGCACCGTGTGCCACGTCGATACCGCCATCAGGAATGCCGCCAGCAGCGCTATATTAGTGGCGCGATTTATGATTTTTCGGCGCCGCTCTTCATCGGCAACCGCTTCGCCAAACCCTGAAAACGCGTCCATCATAAACAAACGCCGCGCGGCCAAAAAACAAAACCAGACCGACAGCACGCCAATCAGAGCCGAAACAATATGGAATTGCCAAACCCCGTGACCAAAAATCGAAGCCGAAGCCCATTCCATATAAAAGAACAAGGCCTCCCGGCCATTGCCGCGCTCATAAAAGGGCTGCAAATGGCCCTGCTGCATTAAATTGACATCCAAACCGTTGGCAGCTTCATCCGGGAATAATCCGCCGGGCATATCGGCCTCAATCCGGCATCCCGCGCCAAACGCGGCAGGCCCGCACTCATATTTCGCGATTCTAAAATACCTAAAAAAGATCGCCAAAAGCATTATGGCGACCAGGATCAATTTTTGATATCTGGACATAAAAATACTGCCGCAAGTGGATAACCTCGCGGTTTTTTGGTATACTGGCTTAGACCAAAAGTTAATGATATTGCAATGATCACGGGCTTTTTTAAGCGCCTCCTGGCTTATTTTAAAGAGATTTGGTTTCTATGGCTGCTTTGCCTGTCTTTTAATATTATAACATTTCTTTTCATTGCCATCAAAATCCCTCCCGGGAACTCGACCCTCGCGCTGCATTATAATATTTTAGTCGGCGTAGAGTGGTATGGCAACGGGAAAAATCTTTACTTTATTCCTGTCATCGGACTGGCCATAGCCGCGGTTAATTTATTTGCTTATCGAACCCTGCGCCGCGACGAAAACTTTTTGTCTTTTTTAACCGCCTTTGTCAGCCTGGTGGTGCAAATCATTCTCCTCGGGTCCGTGATGTTTTTAGCTTCCGTAAATTAGCAGCGTTCGCAAATATGCAAATTAACGCAAATATACGAAGACAGCAATGCCTGAATTCGTAATTGGTATATTTGCGATTACTGCTTATGTATCGCCATAGAACCGC
>JAJYJE010000102.1 GCA_021789715.1 bacterium
CTGCCGCGTGCGGAACAAAACTAACTTAAGCGCATGACTAACTTCACTTATATTTTAGAACGGCTATCCAGCAGGGCAAAAAACGCACTGATCATGGCCCAGCTGGTCAGCGAAGAGCTCAAGCACGACCACATTGGCACTGAGCACTTGCTTTATGGAGTGATTTCCGAGAAAAGCTCTTTTGCCGCAGAAATTTTAACCAAGACCAAGCTTACTCCGGAAATCGTCAAGCAGGAGCTCGTACTCGTCAATAGCAACAATACTTCCGCGGCCTGGAAGCCGATCCTGTCGGAAAACTTAAAATCCGTCATTGAAAAATCCGCAGTTGTTGCCAGCCAGTATGGCTACCAGTTCATCGGCACCGAGCACTTCCTGTACGGCATGCTTACCATACCTCACAACAAAGCCAAGGTCATCCTAAACAAATTAGGGGTTGATGTTTTTGAACTGGAGCAAAATTTGCTCGGCGTGTTCGAGAACATTTCCAAATTTCCCGAGATGCCGCCGCAGGAACCCGGCCTGCAGCAGCCCGAAGCACCCCTGGGCCAGCCGCGCGCCGATTCGAAAAAAGGCAATTTGCTGGAATATTTTACCACCGATCTGACCAAAAAAGCCAAAGACGGGTTGGTTGATCCGGTCATCGGACGCAAACACGAAATCGAGCGCGTCGTTTCCATTCTTAACCGCCGCACTAAGAACAACCCGATTTTAATCGGCGAAGCCGGCGTGGGCAAGACCGCGATTGTGGAAGGCTTGGCCCTGGCAATTGCCAAACGCGAAGTGCCCGATTCTTTACTCGACAAGAAAATTTTAAGCCTGGACTTGGCGCTGATTGTCGCGGGCAGCATGTTCCGCGGCGAATTCGAAAACCGCTTAAAACAGATCATTGAGGAAGTAAAAGACAATAAAGACATTATTTTGTTTATTGACGAGCTGCATACTATGGTCGGCGCCGGCGCCACCACGGGATCTTTGGACGCGGCCAATATCTTAAAACCGGCTTTGGCCCGCGGCGAGCTGCGCGCCATCGGCGCGACCACCCTGGCAGAATACAAAAAATACATAGAGGCCGACGCCGCCCTGGAACGCCGTTTCCAGCCGATTTTGGTAGAAGAGCCGACCAAAGAGGAAGCCGTGGAAATCCTAAAGGGCATTCGCGCCAATTATGAAAAACACCACAATGTCACGATAACCGACGAAGCCATAAAGTCTTCCGTGGAACTGTCCGCCCGCTATATCCAAGACCGCTTCCTGCCGGACAAAGCGGTGGATTTGATTGATGAAACCGCGGCGTTCCTGCGCAGCATCAACAGCAACAGCAAACTGCTCCGCGCCACTAAAAAAATCGAAGGCGATTTGGCCGCGCTGGAAGAAGAAAAGACCAAAGCGGTCTTGGCCCAGGATTTTACGACAGCGCTGCACTTGCGCGCCCAGGAAGAAAAATTGCTCAAGCAAAAAAGCGAGCTGTCGCGCAGTTTGGCGCAGGAAAACCAGACGCCGCGCCACGTTTTAGGCGCCGAAGATATTGCCCATACCGTGTCTATGATGACCAAGATTCCCTTGGCCCGCCTGGCCAAAAGCGAAATGTCGCGGCTATCCAATTTGGAAAAAATTCTCAAGTCAAAAATTGTCGGCCAGGACGAAGCCGTTACGGAAATCGCCAAGTCCATCCGCCGCTCCCGCGCCGGGATTACCGACCCCAAGCGGCCGCTAGGCTCGTTTATCTTCCTCGGGCCGACCGGCGTTGGCAAGACCGAAACCGCCAAAGCTTTGGCCGCGGAAGTCTTTGAGGACGAAGACGCGCTAATCCGCGTGGATATGTCCGAATTTATGGAACGCCATAACGTCGCCCGGCTGATTGGCGCGCCCGCCGGTTACGTGGGCTACGAAGAAGGCGGCAGGCTGACCGAGGCCGTCCGCCGCAAGCCCTACGCGGTGGTATTGTTTGACGAGATTGAAAAAGCCAACCCGGACGTGTTCAATATTCTCCTGCAAATTCTGGAAGACGGACAGCTGACCGACGCGGCCGGAAAAAAAGTCAATTTCCGCAATACCATTATTATTATGACCAGCAACCTTGGCATGCAGGAGTTGAGCATGCAGGCGGCCAAAATCGGTTTTGCCGAACGCGACCGGGAAGACAAGAACCAGCAGGAAAAGCTGGAAGCCGAATACGACCGCATTAAGGACGGCATAACCGATACCTTAAAACAGGAGTTTCGTCCGGAATTCCTGAACCGCATCGACAAAATCATCGTCTTCCATCCGCTTGGCTTTGAACAGCTTAAAAAAATCACCCAGCTGCAGATTTCCTATCTGCAGCAGCGCCTGCTGGAACAAGGCGTCATACTAAAGACGACCGCGGCCGTGGTAAAACTCATTTCCGAAAAGAGTTTTGACCCGGCCCAGGGCGCGCGCTTTGTGCGCAAGAACATTCAGGACCAGCTGGAAGACCCGCTGGCCGAAAAAATTATTTCCGGCGGCGCCAAAGAAGGCAGCGTGATTACCGCCGATGTCAAAAAAGACAAAATAGTCTTTACCGTCGACAAGCAGGAGAAACAGCCGGTCTTGGCATAACCAAACTGCCGCCAGTTGTAGTGCGGCACCCCAGCTTAAGCCATAACTTGTAAGTCTTAAAGGCTCAAAGAAACACTTGAGCCTTTTGATTTTATGCGCAAGGCGCTTATACAACCATTTTTTGCCGACCTGAAAACCTTTCTTCTCGACACCCTCTTCCCCATCACCTGCCTGCGGTGCGGGGCGGAGGGACGTTTTGTTTGCGGATTATGCTTATCCGAACTGGCAAAGCTCGACAAGCAGTATTGCATCGCCTGTCAAAAACCGTCGCTGGGCGGATTTACCCATCCGCGATGCATTGCGCCCCGCGGCGCCGACGGACTGATCTCAATTTTGAATTATCACGATGACAGTGTTGCCACAATAATTGTTAACGGCAAGTATCATTTTTTGCCCGGTGTATTTGGAGAACTCGGGAAACTGCTGGCCCACCAATTGTCTGCCCACTACCCACTGCTCACTACCCGCTTTATTTTAGTGCCTCTTCCGCTCCACAAGCGCCGCCTGCGCTGGCGGGGGTTTAACCAGGCGGAAATTTTGTGCCGGGCAATCGGTAAGGAATTAACCCTGCCCGTAATGGATGCCCTCGTCAGAACCAAAGCCACCAAAACCCAAAAAGATTTAAAACGCGGGCAACGCATAAAAAATATCCGAGACGCCTTTGATATAAACCCCGCTATTAAATCCCAAATCAAAAATCTGAATTTTCTTTTGGTCGACGACGTTATAACTACCGGTTCCACCGTTCTTGAAGCCGCTAAAGTCCTGAAGAAAAACGGCGCCCGGTCCGTCTGGTGCCTGACTATTGCCAGAGATTAGACCAACATAAAAACCCGTCCGCCAGATGGCGTACGGATTTTTATGGCGGAGAGGGAGGGATTCGAACCCTCGGAACGATTTGACTCGTTCACCGGTTTAGCAAACCAGCGCACTAGGCCACTATGCGACCTCTCCGTATTACGATTTTATGAAAATGTCTTTATCATTTTACCTAAAATAACTACTTAGGTCAATAATACAAATGAAAAACGGGCGGGGAGGCTCGAGGGTTGTGATTTTTACCTCGTAGTCTCAGCGCCCGCTGTGGGGTGGGTTGCTGAAGAAAACTGT
>JAJYJE010000103.1 GCA_021789715.1 bacterium
TTTGTTTCCGTTATTCCGCTAGTGGAATTGGAACGGGATTTGGCAGGACAAGCGCTTTATGTCCAGCCCGATTATAATTTAACCGCAAGCGCCGTGATGATGGATTCGGCCGTGCTTAGCAGCAGCCAGCTGGCCAACCCCGTTTCCAGCAAAATCACGGTAAACGATCCGGGTTTTACCGATAACCCGCTAAATATAGACAAGCAGTGGGCTTTGCCGAAAGTGGGTTTCGATTATGCCTGGAGCCGGGCCACGGGCAGTGCCGGCACCGTAATCGCCCTTGTCGATACCGGAATAGACGGCACTCACGAGGATTTGCAGAATGTTAATTTAACCAATGGCTATAATTTTATTAACAGCCAGCAAATTTTCGGGCACGTGAATTCCGACGATAACGGCCACGGCACGCTTGTGGCGGGAATTTTAGGGGCGACGGTCAATAACGGCCTCGGCATAGCCGGCACCAACTGGTCCGCAACGCTTATGCCGGTCAAGGCGCTGGACAGCAACGGCAAAGGTGACTCGTCCACGGTATCGCAAGCGATCGTCTGGGCCGCCGATCATGGCGCCAATATTATCAACCTTAGCCTTGGCGGCATCGGTTTCGGACACGATACCGCTCTCGCCAACGCCATTTCTTATGCTTTTAATAAAAATATCCTCATTGTCGCGGCCGCGGGAAACGATGTCGCGGCCGCGGGCAGCGATTTGGACCAAAATCCCGTTTATCCGGTATGCGACGACAATGGCAATAACGAAGTGCTTGGCGTGGCCGCGACCGACCAGAACGACCTTAAAGCCGACTTCTCCAATTACGGGAAAAATTGCATAGACGTAACCGCGCCGGGCAAGCGCATCTTGTCTACCATCAATTATGACCCGCTGACCAAAAATTACGCGCCTAATTCCTATGCGTACGTTTCGGGGACTTCCGTGGCCGCGCCTTTTGTTTCCGGCGAAGCGGCGTTAATCCGCTCGCTGTATCCCAACGCTACCAATGTCCAGCTCCGCGACCAGATTTTAGCCACGGCCGAACCGATTGACCAGCTGAATCTGGCCCAATGCGCCGGCGGCTCCTGCCGCGGGCTCCTTGGCAGCGGCCGGATTAACGTCCGCGCGGCGCTGGATACGCCCATGCGCCTGACGCCGATCCAGGAAGGGGATTTGGTCACCGGCGGTACTGACCAGAATATTTACTACATTTTGGGCGGCCAAAAGCGGCTGGTTTCCCAGTTTGTCTTGCAGCAGCGTTTTGAGACGCAGCCGGTAAAGCTGGTGAATCCTTCGCAGTTATCCAATTTTTTTACCGGGCCTTATGCCACGCCGCTCGACGGCACGCTGGTAAAAGCCGCAAGCAGTCCCACGGTCTACCAAATCAGGAACGGCCAGAAGCTGCCGGTAAGCTATGGCGTGTTTAAGCAGCGCGGCTACAGCTTTGGCCAGGTGGCCGTTTTGGACAGCGCAGAGGTTGGTTCCTGGCTTACCGGAAATTTTTTGGCGCCGCTCGACGGCACGCTGGCGCGGACGCCGTCCGGCCCGACTTTATATTGGGTAGTCGGCCAGGCACTGCACCCGATCAATTACAATTTTTATATCCAGCGCGGCCTGGGTATTTTCCCGATTTTCATAATTCCTTCTTCCGACCTGGCGCAGTACGCCAGGGGGGAAGCGTATATAAGATAATTTAAGCCCACGCCTATGTTGAAACAAAAAAGCCTGACGGCACTGTCAATTTTAATCGCGTTGTCGGTACCGCTTTCCGCGCTTGCCCAGTCGGTTGATCCGATGTTTAACCCGAGCCATCTTATTGACGACAAGGTCTTTGCTGACACTCAGACGTTCGGCGGCCCTTTGGGCATTCAGAAATTTTTGCAGGCGAAAAATTCAGTGCTGGCAAATACGGATCCGGCTTTTTTGGTTAAATTAAAGGAGCCGACGGCCACCTTGCTCAAGCAGGGTTTGGACGATCCCGAACCGAGTCTGGACCATTTGCGCACCGCCGCCCAGCTGATTTGGGACGCCTCGCGGAGCAGCGGCCTGAATCCGCAGGTAATTTTGGTGACTTTGAATAAGGAACAGAGTTTGATTACCGGCAATTTTAGCAACGACGGCGATTTGCAGACCGCGCTGGATCATGCCATGGGTTTTGCCTGCCCGGACAGCGGGGGGTGCGGCGATTTGTTTCCGGGTTTTTACTACCAATTGTTCGGTAATTTTGATTCGGCCGGCAACCGATATTTGGGCGCGGCCAAATCGCTGATGAAATCGTTCAGCACCCCGGGCGGGCGCGGTCCCATGGTTAACGGCCAGGCGGCCCGCGTCGGCGATACTATTGATCTGCAAAATACCCTCGGCGGCTTTGACGGCGTCCTGCCCGAGCAGACCGTTCAGATTGCCAATAACGCCACGGACGCGCTGTACCGCTATACGCCGCACGTTTTTAACGGCAACTATAATTTTTGGCGGTTTTTCCAATCGTGGTTCAAATATCCCAACGGCACTCTCATTAAATTGGCCGCCGGCACTGACACCTACATAATCCAAAACGGCTTAAAACAGCTAGTGCCGGAGTTTGTGGCCGCGGCGCGCGGTTTGGATTTATCCAACACGGTCACGGTTTCGCCGAATGAATTTGACGACTACCAGACCGATCAGGTGCTGGGGCCGGCCGATAACACCATTGTGGCGGTCGCCGGCGACAGCCAGAAGTACGTGTTTATTAATAACGTAAAGCACCCGGCTTCGGATTTCGTAATAAAGCAGCGCGGACTGGACCCGGCTAAGACTTTGGCCGTATCCTCGTCCGATTCCGCGATGTTTGCGGTCGGTCCGGTGCTGACGCCCAAGGACGGAACGATTATCCGCGGCGTTACCGAGCCTGCTGTTTACTTGGTCAGTAACGGCAGCCTGCAAATGTACAGCGCCTTCACTTTTGCCCAGCAGAAAATCAGGAAGAACCAGATTACGATTGTCTCCGATGCCGAAATCGGCACCTATCCCAAGCAGGGTTTTGTACCCCCGCTTGACGGCACGGTCTTTAAGGCGCCGAATGACCCCACGGTATATCTGGCTATGAGCGGATTGGCGCATCCGATTACCGCCGATATCTTTAAAAACCGGCGCTTAAGCTTTAAGGACATAGTAACGCTAAGCGCGGACGAAGTCGGGGCTATGCCGTTCGATTCCTTTGCTCCGCCAACCGAGCATAGCTTCTTTGCCGTAAGCGAAACCGGGCTGCTCTACGAGTACAAGGACGGAGCCAAACATTTGATTTCCACGTACGTGGCCAAGCAGCGCGGTATTACGCCTGATTTCGCGGTCAGCCAAAACGAAGCGGCGGCCTGGCAGGACAGTATTCCGATTCCGCCGCGCGATGGAACTATAGTTATGGGAGATAATTCGAGCGACCACACCGTTTATCTCGTGCTGAACGCGCAGTTGCGCCCGCTGACTTATCAGGCTTACAAAAACCGGCGGATCACGCCGAAACGCATTGTGGTATTGCCCCAGGCCGAAGTTGACGCGTACGCCAAAGGTGATGTGCTGGCGAAGTAAAGACATAATCTTAAGTCGCCGGCTGGCCAAAAAATTTATTGCCGAAGATAAAACCGCAGCGGGGATCCCCGCTGCGGTTTGTCTTC
>JAJYJE010000104.1 GCA_021789715.1 bacterium
CCACGGCAGCGCGGCAGTCGTAAAGCAGGAACTGGACCGCGCCAACACCATTGGCGCCAAGTTTGTCATGACTCATTTGGGATCGGCCAAAGCGCTCGGACAGAAAGCGGCAATGGCGCAAACCAAAAAACTGCTGAAAAAAGTTTTGGATGAATACGAGGGCTCGACGCAGTTTTTGCTGGAGATTGCGGCCGGAGCCGGGGAGATTATCGGCGACAGTTTTGAGGAGCTGGCGGAATTAATGGAGCCGCTGGTAAAATATAAATCTTTCGGCGGCATCTGTTTTGACACCCAGCACGCCTTTTCTTCGGGCTATGATTTACGTACGGACGAGGCGGTCGCAGAAACCTTTAAAAAAATCGATCAAGTCATCGGCCTCAAGTACCTGCGGATGAGCCATATGAACGATTCTCAAATCGAGCTGGGCGGGCGCAAGGACCGCCACGAGCATATTGGGGAAGGGCTGATCGGGGAAGGCGGATTTAAGGCTCTCATTAAGTACTTTGGCGCCCTCGCCTCCCGACCTTCACTCCCATCCTCCGCCGTCCGTCAAAGCCGGACTATGGCGGACAAGAAGGAAGAGGAAGGGTCCGATAACCCGTTTCGCGCTATGCCCTTGATCCTCGAGACCGAACATGATAAAGTGGAAGCAGACATTAAACTCTTAAAGTCTTTGAGGGATAAAACCTCTGGGAAATAAAAAGAAAGGATTTCTATGGGAGAAAAGATAATTCGTGACAGTTTCGGCCGAGACATCCGGGAGAACGCCAAGCAAGATCTAACCATGGCTGCCGGGGAAAAGGTTGAATCCCGTATTGAAAGCCTTTATTCAAACAGGAACCGGTTAGACTTGCTGATTAAATCGCTTGACGAAACACCTATTGGGGGGAAAAAATAATTTATGGATGACAAAATTCAAAATATCATTTACCTCATTGAAGAGTCCCCGCTTGACGAGACTATCAAGCAGATATTGATCCGCGATTTGAAAGCGGAAGGCCTGACAGAATTTTTAAAAGAACAAATAAAAGCCTATTGCCTGGAAGGAATTAAGAAAATCGACTCCCAAATCGAGGAAGCAAAAAAAACCCTTGAAGAGCAAAATCAAGAGGCAACGCCAGCTGCATAGCTGGTTTTTGCTTTTTAAAGAGAAGTTTTGTAGAATATATCTAGCAATTAGCATATGGCAGTTAGCGTTTAGGTTATTACCCTAACTGCTAAATACCATCTGCCGCCTACTAATCTATGCGTTACCAAGATCTCGATCTTTCGACCCAGACAATCCTTAAAGTCATCTTTGCCGGCTTAGTGCTGTGGTTCTTGTGGCTGGTGCGGGACATTATCCTGCTGCTTATTTTGGCTTTAATCATTGCCTCGGCCATGGAGCCGCTGGTGGATTATTTTTACGCCAAAAAGGTGCCGCGCGCTTTAAGCGTGTTTGTTGTTTACATTATTGTTATCGGCCTGACTGGTCTGGTGATTTATTTGATGATCCCGCCCGTTATTGAACAGTTCAAGGTGCTAAAGGCCAATTTGCCCGCATATACCCTGGCCCTGCAAACCCAGTTTGGCGGCTTGAACGTCCAGGGATTCTTGAGCGATTTGGCTTCCGGTTTTGGCGGCGGCAACGTCCTCCAGAGCACGTTTGGCGTGTTCAACGGGGCGCTCGACGCCATCGCCGTGATTGTAATTTCCTTTTACCTCGTGGCGGAAGAAAAGGGGATGAAGACATTTGTGGCATCACTGCTCCCGTCGCATCATCATGAATTTACCATGGGCCTGATTACCAAAATTCAGAAGAAGATGGGCGGCTGGGTCCTGGGCCAGCTCATTATCAGTTTCGGTATTTTTATTTTTACCTATATCGGTTTGCTGCTCCTGCATGTTCAGTATGCTCTCGTTCTGGCTTTGGTGGCCGGTTTGTTTGAGATTGTGCCGTACATCGGCCCGTTTATTTCCGCCGTGCCGGCTATGTTTATCGCGTTTGTCCAGAACTTGCCGCCCCAGGCGTCGCTGGTAATTTGGGTGGCGGTACTGTATTTGATCGTACACGAAGTCGAAGGCTACGTGCTCGTGCCCAAGATTATGGAAAAGACTGTCAATATTTCGCCGTTGCTTACATTGGTCGCCCTGCTCATCGGTTACCAGCTGGCGGGCATTATCGGTTTGGTGATTTCTATTCCCCTGGCCACGGCTTTGACTGTTGTTGTCCAGGAGTTTTGGCCAACTAAGTCTGATCAGTAGTAATATAATAATTATGCGAGAAAATCAACAGGGTGATTTAAAACAAAAAAGGACTTTTAGGGATGGCGAGAGCGTGGTAATTTCTGATAAGTATGGCGATACTAGTTTTGGCTGGTTTATATCGGGTGAAATGTGTAAAGTTAAAATTGATAACCCGAATTACGATAAGAATTCTGCCGACCCCCAATTATCCCAGAAGTTTATTGAAGTTGACGGATACAGGGTTAAAAAAAGCTCCGATAGCGCGATGGAGGTTGGTGTTCCCTTGATGATTTGATGCAGAGGAATGCTTAAGTTGTAAAAAAAGGCTTAAAAAGTTATAATAAAAGGGCTAGAAATAGCCTTTTTATATATGGACAAGTTTTATATCACTACAACTTTACCCTACGTCAACGCCAAGCCGCATATGGGACACGCGCAGGAATTCGTGTATGCCGATGTTTTGGCGCGTTACCACGCGGAAGTTTTGGGCCAGGACGTGATTTTTAATACCGGCACCGACGAACACGGGCAAAAAATCTACGAAAAAGCCCTGGAGGAAAAAAAAGACCCGCAACGTTACGCGGACGAGTACGCTGCCAAATTTGACCAGTTAAAGGAAGCTTTAAATTTAAGCTATAATCATTTTATTCGAACGACTGATCCGCGCCATATTGCCGCGGCCCAGGAGTTTTGGAAACTTTGCGACAAGAACGGCGATATCTACAAAAAGAATTACAAAGTTAAGTACTGCGTGGGCTGCGAACTGGAAAAACAGGAGAGCGATCTGGATGGCAGCGGCCGTTGCTTGATCCACCCCAATTTGGAAATCGAGTTGATTGACGAGGAAAATTATTTTTTTCGTTTCAGCAAATATCAGGAGCCGCTACTAAATTATTACGACGCGCACCCGGATTTTGTGGTGCCAAGTTTCCGGTTTAACGAAATTAAGCAGTTCGTGAAAAGCGGCTTGCAGGATTTTTCCGTTTCCCGACTGGCCAAAAAGATGCCGTGGGGCGTGCCGGTGCCGGGGGACAGTGAGCATGTGATGTACGTGTGGTTTGACGCGTTGATCAATTATGTGTCGACTTTAGGGTGGCCCTCCTCCGCTAAAGCTTCGGAGGGCAAACCCGGCCAATTGTGGGAATATTGGGGCACTAAGGGCCGCGAGAATTGCATCCAGATCGCTGGCAAAGATAACCTCCGCCAGCAGTCCGCCATGTGGCAGGCAATGCTGATGTCGGCCGGCCTGCCGAATTCCAAACAGATTATCATCCACGGCTTTATTAATAGCGGCGGACAAAAAATGTCCAAGTCTTTGGGTAATGTAA
>JAJYJE010000105.1 GCA_021789715.1 bacterium
GGATTTTCGCCCAGCGTTTTCTTTGGGCGGCAGACATCCGTTTGCGCGATGCTTTGGACAGCGTTCTTTTTACTGCTGGGTTTCCCTTAACGGGGGACGGGTTGCCCGAATGCAGGCCAAGTTCGGCTTGGATCGCCGCTATTTTAACATCGATATGTTGCTGCATCAAGCGGTAACCGACCAAAGCGGCTGCAAGAGTTTCCACGTCTTCCAATGATTTTGTTTTCCGCATGCTGAATCCTGGTGCCTCAATAGGCGCAATATACGACGCAACAATAAAGAAAAATTTAAAAACCGCATCGAAGCTGTCAAAAAACAGACTGAACGCACCCTTGTCCGTTCAGTCTGAATTTGCGTTGCGAAGCCGTTCAGCGGCCAGACTCGGCCGTGCGGTTTTTTGTCCTCTGGTTGCGGTTCCAGGCGCTGTACAGGCCGAAATATTGGTCTATTTCTTTGTAGCTTGACCAGATTTCTTCGGGCCGGACGCCGGCGGCAAGAGCACTGCTTAATTCCAGCGCGTGGGGGACGCAGTGGCCGCGGCGGCACAGCGCCAGCGAGCAGGCGGCTTTTTCGATCAGCTCGGCATGGCGCCTTTCCTTTTTGCCATCGTCCTGGACCGCTGCCGCCTTAACGGCCCCCATCAGTGTTGAGGTGATGCCGAGCCGGTCAGTCCAGTCCGGGTGGCTCTGGATCAGCTTGTGCAATTCATTGGCATGGGTGAAATTGCCCGCTTCGGATTCCTGGATATATTTTTTAGCTCGCCGGAAACGGGAATTCGCAATGAATCCGTGCATGAAAGTCAGGATCGCCGCCGCTACTGATGCATCCGCTGCAATAATAGTGTTCATACCTGCCTCCTTAACAGGGTTTATAGCTTACTGTTGCGGTTTTGTCAAAATAAAAAAACGAGCGGGCAGACAGCGGTCTGCCACGCTCGTCGATATGGAAGGAGCCTTTGAGGTTAGACTGGGATTCGCCCCGGCGGAGGGCCGAGTTTCATCGCATGCTGGCGGAACGTGACCGTCAGACCGAGTTTCGGCGAATACACCGGTGCCAGCGGCGCCTTGCCGGGAATCGGCAGCAAGCAATCGTCTACCGAAGGGTCGATACGTTGCAATATGCGGCTTGCATTCGTTGCGGCCCGCTGGGGATACCGGTTGACCAGTGAAATGAAGGTACCGGAATATCGGCCGGTCGTATCCGGGTTGCGGTGATCGTGGAGATTTACCACCGTATACCCATCGCTCATCAAGGTCTGGTCTGTCGGGCCGATCTTGAACCTCCTAATCGGAGTCAGGCCGCCAAGCTTTAGCACTTCGAGGAGCGCCGTCCGTTGGGGCTCATTCGCAACCTCGTAGCCGCGATGCCCTTTTTCGAACAAGGGCGGAAGATACTTTGCCAGTTTTGTCGGCCGTATTGCTACAATGAGCAGGACCAACTCTACCAGCGCAACAAACGAAACGATTACCAGCGCTAATACCATCGGTTTCTCCAAACTCGAAATTGACTTCCAGAGAACCTGTGTCGGCGGTGGAACTTCCAGCCTACTTACCATTCAACGCTTTTTCCAGCGCCGCAAAGAGCGCCGGGAGGAACGGCGAGAAGAACAGCAAAAATGCGACGATTCCGAGAACTTGTTCCAAACCCTGATCCGTTTTTTTCGTGGAGGCAGCCATAACAATCTCCTTTCAAATTTACTTCCAGAAAACCTAGGCGGGACAATCTGTCATTGCGAGTGCAGCCGAAGCAATCTTAATCAATAGCGATGATAGAGGATTGCCGCGTCGGCCCTCGGGTGCACTCGGACCTCCTCACAATGACAAACTCAGGCTAAAATTGTAGACTCTGCTGCCCAAATTCCCTGGAAGTAAAAGCTTCCTTGAAATTAATCCTCCCGATGAATTGGTGATTATTATAGCACTTTTTAGCTTAAATGTCAATAGTTGTGGATTTTTGATAAGTTGCTGCAAAAACATTTGACAAAATTCAAAACATCATATAAACTATTGCAAGTGCTCTGCAAGGCTCAATAAAAGCCTTATTTTTAGCACTCTTAACCCTTATTACCCTTTAACATCCTGTAATGGAAAAGGAAACTGCAAAGCCTAGAATTCGCATTAGACTGCGGGCCTACGATCACAAGCTGATCGACCAAAGTTCTAAGCAAATTGTTGATACGGCTAAGAGAACCGGCGCCAGCATTTCCGGCCCCGTGCCGTTGCCGACCGAGAACAAAAAGTACACCGTGCTGCGTTCGACCTTCGTGCATAAAGACAGCCGGGAACAGTTTGAGATGCGGGTACATAAGCGGTTAATTGATATCTTAGACGCCAGCCCCAAAACCATTGATTCTCTTACTAATCTGAATCTTCCGGCGGGCGTGGACATTGAGATAAAGATGAGTTAAACATTACGAAGTACGAATCCGCCGGTTGGCGGATTATGAAAGTAAACAGGGCTTGTGCTTCGCAAAATAATATTTGTAAACCAGTTCCCGTCAGCCAAAGCAATCGGGCTCAACCGGCGGGACAACGATTTACCGGCAAGCAATAACATCGAAGTTTTCGGTGTTGCTACCTGCGGGCAAATCGTGCCCGCATTTTTTGTTCACTTTAAATTAATTAATATAGCGAACAATCCGCCGAAGCCTTGGCAATGGCGGATGGTATTAATCGGCAGTCCGACTTCGCGTAAAGCTACGTCGGACGGCCCGCAATTTGTATGAATTTTTTGGTGGGCCGCAAACTGAATATGACCCAGTATTTTGACCAAAGCGGCGAGGTTATCCCGGTTACGGTTATTCAGGGCGCCCCCATGGTTGTGACCCAAGTTAAGTCCGCGGAAGGGAAAGACAAATATAATGCCGTTCAGGTCGGCATCGGACATAAAAAGTCCGCCAAAGGCGGATCCGCCTCCGGCGGAAAAAAGGTATCCAAATCTCTCCAAGGCCATTTGAAAGGTGCGGGTACTTTTTCCGTTTTGGCGGAATTTCGCGTGGACGATGCCAAAGATTTCACGGTCGGCAAGAAGCTCGATTTGGGCGCTTTTCAGGTGGGCGAACTGGTGACTGCCGTGGGCGTTTCCAAGGGCCGCGGCTTTGCCGGAGCGATAAAACGCCACGGTTTTGCCGGTTTTCCGGCCAGTCACGGCCATAACAAGCCCCGCAGCGTCGGTTCCATCGGTCAGCGCTTCCCGCAGCACACCCGCCGCGGTCTGCGCATGGCTGGCCATATGGGCAACCAACAGGTTACGGTCAAGAATTTGCAAGTCGTGGAAATCGATTCCAAGAAAAATCTGATTTCGGTTAGAGGCGCCGTACCGGGACATCGCAACGCCATTATTAAATTAATCTCGACCGGCAAAGTCAAGCCATTGGTAAAAATTGAAGAAGTGAAAGAAGAAAAGAAGAAGAAATAGCTCATCAGCAAGCCAGCTGGCAAGCTTGCTAGCTTACGCATTTATATTATGAAAGTTACCGTTTACAACCAGACAGGCGAAAAAGTCGGCGATGTCGAA
>JAJYJE010000106.1 GCA_021789715.1 bacterium
CCCGCAACGTAGTTGGGCCCGACGGTGGCAATGGGGTACGGGGATCCCTTCAAGATGGCATCCGCGACTTCCGTGTAATGCCAGATGTCGTCGCCGACCGGTGCGACGGAGGCCGCAGCTTGCACTGCGCCTATTGCTATGAGGGAGGCGACGGCAATAACCGAGGCGCGAGAGCGTAACGACCGGAGCAGAGCCTGATCCAGGGCGAGTGGCGAAGCCAACAGGAGGGAGGCTTGCTGCACGTTTTCGAGCGCGAGGAGGAGAAGAGCCGCAACCGCGATGACCTGCATGCGCCACTCCGGCCGCCGAAGAAGACCGTAGAACGGATCTGAGGCATAGACCAGCAAGAGAAAGGAGACGAAAACCACCAGCGGAACCAGAATGCCCAGCAGTATCGAGGCCTGACGGCTGGCCGGAACCGGGCTCGCCGGCAAGTTTTTCTACCTGGATTTTATCGCCGGTTTTAACTAAATATTGTTTGCTGCCGGTCTCAATGATTGCGGTCATGAAATTGTTGGGGCTTAAGAATATTATGCCATCGGCCTGGTATCCGAAGCGATCTTTATCGGTGTAAGATTGCCACGTTGCCATCCGCTTCTGGCGGACCGGCTTCCCGCGATGACAAAGAAAATATAGGGTTTTTTAATTTTATCAGATTTAACGATTTTGGTCAACAGGAGGCTTAACTGATTCAAACAAGTCAGGGATATGCGGATGCTGTTTTTTGTAAAGCATGACGACCGAGATAGCGGTAACAAGCATTACGCAGATCAAGAGTATGAGCGCGATAAGCTTGCCGAAACTTTGCAGGAAGACCGCGGTAAAGCCAAACAGGGCGGAAATTGCGTAGAGAGCCAGGACAGTTTGGCGGTGGGACAGGCCAATGTCCATAAGGCGGAAATGCAAATGCTGGCGGTCGGCGCGGAAGGGGCTGGTGCGGTAATAGAGGCGTCTTACGATTACCCAGGCGACATCCAGAATCGGGATTCCCATTACCAATAAAGCGGTAGCAATCTTCGCTCCGGAAATAATAGAAAGAACACCTAGCATAAAGCCAATAAAAGTGCTCCCCGTTTCCCCGAGAAAGATGGAAGCGGGATTAAAAGCGTAAAATAAGTAACCCAGCAGCGCGCCGGCAAAAATAATGGCCAGCGTAGCGGTGATTGGCTGATTGACTTTGGCGGTAAGTGACAAAGCAAACATTGTCAACGAGCCAATAAGTCCGATGCCGCTGCACAAGCCGTCGAGCCCGTCCAGGAATTTTGTGGTAAAAATCATACCCATCATCCAAAACCACATTAAGACGGCGGATAATTGAAAATTGAAAATTAAAAATTGAAAATCGTGGGCAATCCTTATCGGGCCGCCGAAGGGGTTTGAAAGTTGGGTAATGCCGACGCCGATGCCAGACCAGACCACAATCAAAGATGCGACCGCGGGAAACAGCCAAAGGATTTTCGGCGGTAAATTGTATTTGTCGTCCAGCGCGCCGCCAACCATTAATACCAGGCCGCCGTAGATTATCGCCAAAAAAAATTTCAGCGGCACGATATTAAAATCCGGACGGCCGAATTGCAGGTATAAAAGAAGCGACAGAACAAGCGACAGGAACAGTGCGAGCCCGCCAAGCAGCGGCACTGGCTGCTTATGGATCTTCCTCGCGGATGACGGGATATCCAGCGTGCCCGTTTTAACGGCGGCGCGCTTGATGAGCGGCGTAATCAATGTGCCGAGGACGGCGGCGAAAGTAAAGTATAAGAAGTAAGACATGATAATAATTTAGCAATCAAACAATGGAACAATATTGTTAAATTGTTTAACTGCTAAGTTGATTTGACCGGCCGCATCTCTTTCATGGCAAGCCCGGTGTTTTCCCCTTTCCGAGCCTTGGGTGTGACCCAGAATTCCAGATATCGTCCGAACATCAGGCGAGTTTGCGCTTCAATTGCCGGCAAACTGCCAAATATGACGGATACTATGGGTACGAATATCCACTGCACGTACATCATTACGGAACGCCAGATGCTGTATTTTTCCGGACGCGGAGGAAGCAGTACGAGGTTGATGTAGACGCTAAAAATCAAAAATGCGGTCGCAATAGTCATCAGCGCTTTGGTGGCTTGCGGCAAATTATACCCTATCACGCTTTGTTGGAAAGCTTGGCCGCCCAAAAACAGCGGCAGCCATCCTAATGTCGAGATCATAATGCTCGCCGTGGCCCAGTTGAAGTTACCCTCGACATACTGGTAAAGTTTATACATTTTGTCCCAAAATGGAGCTTTGCTGCGCAGTAACCGCGGAATGAGCTGCGGGTAGTATTCCACATTGTAGGCCCAGCGCCGCTTTTGCTTGTATTGGTTCTTAAGCGTCTCCCAGGTAGTGGGCGCCAGGCAAGTGTCGAGGCTTATCGGAATAAACAACGGCACAACCTGGTAGTCGCCATTATAGTGCAAGTAGCATTGCCAGTAAATATAGCCGTCCTCATTGACAATATCTTTTTTCCAAAAACCCACCTCTGTAAGCGTTTTTAAAGACATAGTGTGGGAAGAAAACGTGCGCAGGCGGTCGGGCCGGCTGCTCTCGGTAAATTGCCAAAATGAATTGGAAACCGAAACGACGCGAATCAGCGCCGGACTGTCCCAAATGTTATTGTTATATACGGCTATGGGCTGGAAGCTCTTTTGGTAAGGCTTGTCTGCGGTCAAAAATTCGTACATTACGCGGGCGAAGTATTGAGGGTGGACAATGGTATCGCTGTCAAAATTGGAAACCAAAACTTGGTCCTGGCCGATGTTCAAATCCGCCAATAGGGGCAAAATCGCCTCCACGGCGTAACTGGCGTTGGCGCTTTTCCCTTTTATTTCTCCCGGCAGGCCGTCGGGATGGACCGTAATAAAGAATTTAAAAAAGTATTTTTCGTATTTTTTCCTTATCTGCCCACAAGTATCCTGGGCGGTTTTGCCGGCACGCTGTTCGCTGGCCAGCAACAGTATCAGTTGTTCGCGAATCGGGTAATTGACTTTGGTTAACGCATCAAGCGTGGAATCCAGAACTTCAAAGCTCTCGTCGTAAAAAGGGATTAGTACCACATGGTAAAAGGGCCGGATCCCGGCCGCAGTTTTTCCACCCGCGACCAGTTTTTTGAGGCGCTGAATTTCCTGAGCGTAGTAAGCTCGTTCCAGCGTTTGCCGCGTTTGCCGTTTTTGAGCCGATAGAAATTCAATAAACAAAGGGATATTGGCAAGACGCCGGGCGTAATCAAGCCAGTCAATTGTCACGAAAAAGCGGAATTTGCGGTAGCTTGCCATGAGATGCGTGGCCACATTAACCGCTTTAAGGACCCAGTACAAATCGAAACAAATAATAAACAACGCCGCCCAAACCGGCTGGTAGTAAGACAGTAAAATTGCAGCAAAAAAGACCAGCCAAAATTGCAGGCCAGGCAAAATTTCCCAAATACGTTCGGTTGCGGTTC
>JAJYJE010000107.1 GCA_021789715.1 bacterium
ACTGCCCGCCCAGAAAAGGACGGGCGTCGTCAGCACGAACAAGATGATCCAGTTGATCTGCGTTGGAATGGTTTGCAGCACCGGGATGAACTCGGCGTAGGTGAGGACGAGAACCGCGGCGGACAAGATGGCAGCGGAGACAAAACGGTTGCTGTAGCCAATGTCCACGGTATCTGGTACCCCGGGGGAAAATTAGATACGCCAGAGCGTTTGCAGCAATCCCGCAACATCCGGACTATCCTGGCTAAATTTAGCGGGCCGAAAATATTATGCGGGGATTTTAACCTTATGCCCGAAACGGAAAGCGTAGCCATTCTGGAACGGGGCATGCGGAACCTGATTAAGGATTATAAAATCGAAAATACCCGCAACGAGGTCAGTTGGGCCAAGCACGGCAACGACCGCCAGCACTTTGCCGACTATGCGTTTGTCTCGCCGGACATTAAGGTTAACGCGTTCGAGGTGCCATACAACCTGGTTTCCGACCATTTGCCGATGATAATAGAATTTAGTCTTTAGTTTAGTAAAGGAGGGGTATGCCAGTAAATTCCTATAAAGATTTAACGGTTTGGCAAAAATCTATAGAATTAGTGAAGGCGGTCTATTTTATAACTAAATCGTTGCCGAAATCGGAATTATTCGGCTTAATTTCCCAAATGCAACGGGCAGCCGTTGCCATACCTTCAAATATTGCGGAAGGTTTTGGCAGGAAACACCGTAAAGAATTTTCGCATTTTTTGTCAATTGCTTTCGGTTCAGCATTAGAGCTGGAAACACAATTGGCTATTGTTGAGCGGCAGTACCCTGCTGTTAATGTAAGCAGGGCAAATAGCTTGCTAACCGAAATACAAAAAAATGCTGAGATCGCTAAGATTAAAAGTTGGCAACGCTAAGCACTAAGCACTAGTCACCAAGCACTATGCTAAAGGTTTTATTCTGCGGCCTGAAAAACGAATACGGCAAGCCGGAAAGGGGGGTATCGTTTGAATACAAGCATTTTTTTGGCGCGCTCCAGCGCATGCCGGGCGTGGAAGCGGAAATGTTCGCCATGGACGAAGTTGCGCGGGAAGTGGGGCGCGATGAAATGAACCGCCGCTTGATTTACCGCGTAGAGGACAGCAGGCCGGATTTACTGTTTTGTTTTTTGTTTACCGACGAACTCAAACCGGAGACTATCGGCTACATTACCAGAAAAACCTCCACCAAAACTTTTAATTGGTTTGGGGACGATCACTGGCGGTTTTACGCTTACTCGCGGCGCTGGGCGCCGCTGTTTACGCTCGTTTCGACTACGGACGGCTTAGCCTATAAAAATTATCAAGCAGCGGGCATATCAAATGTTATAAAAACCCAGTGGGGTGTAAACCAGCATCTTTATAAGCCGCAGGACAAGTCGCGTGACCAAGGCCAATATAATATAACTTTTTACGGCCAAAAGTACGGCAATCGCGGCTCGTACATTAATAGTCTGAAAAAAAACGATCTGCCCGCCCGGGGAATAGGCCGCGGCTGGGGCGGCAGCGGCGCGGACGTGCAGGAGATGCTGGACATTTATTCTTTCTCCAAAATCAATTTAAATTTTACGGAGACCTATTACTACGGTTTGAAAAAGAAAATAAACTTGATAGCCAGGCTGTTCATAAAGAAAGAGCTGGGTCGCTATAGGCTAAACTTGAGCCAGTTTGCCGATAACTGGCGGGCCATGGTCGGGACGCAGCGCCGGACTATAAAGGCCCGCACGTTTGAGGTTCCGGCCTGCGGCGGATTTTTGCTGACCGGGCCGTCTGATGATCCTATTGACGAGTACTTTGTCCCGGGCAAGGAGATAGCGGTATTTAACACCGCTAGTGATTTGATAGCGCAGTGCCGCTATTTTTTGGAATGCGCGGATGAACGGCAGGCTATGGCCAAAGCCGGGTTTGAGCGAGCCCTCCGCGAGCATACCTATGAGCAGCGGTTTCGGAAGATTTTTGAAAAATTGCTTTAGCGTATTATAGCTTTATTCTTGCAAGCAAAAATGGTACTATATATAGGTACCATTTTTATTTATCTACATGAAAAAAGCGCTTATTACCGGTTCGGCCGGGTTGATTGGCAGCGAATCCGCCAAATTTTTTGCCCAAAAAGATTACGAGATTATCGGCGTGGACAATAACATGCGCCAGTATTTTTTTGGTACTGAGGCCAGTACGGACTGGAACCGTCAAAAACTACAGGAGCAGCTTGGCAAGCAATATACCCATGTTAATGCCGATATCCGTAATGTAGAGCAGCTCACCGAAGTTTTCAAAAAGTACGGACCGTTCGATATTATTATTCATACCGCCGCCCAGCCCAGCCACGATTGGGCAGCCAAGGAACCGCTGACCGATTTCGGCGTTAATGCGGTCGGTACGCTCAACATGCTCGAGATGTTTCGCCAGTACAGCCCTTCCGCGACATTCATTTTTACCTCCACCAATAAAGTCTACGGCGACCGGCCGAACGAGCTGCCGCTAATAGAAACAGAAACGCGCTGGGAATTGCCCGAAGGCCACCCGTTCCATAAGGGAATAGACGAGTCTATGTCCATAGACAACACGCTCCATAGCGTGTTCGGCGCATCTAAAGTGGCCGCGGACGTTATGGTTCAGGAATACGGAAAATATTTCAAGCTCCATACCGGCGTGTTCCGCGGCGGCTGTCTGACCGGTCCGGCCCATAGCGGTACCCAGCTCCACGGTTTTCTGGCGTACTTGATCAAGTGCGTCGCAACCGGCAAAAAATATACGATATTCGGCTACAAGGGCAAACAGGTGCGCGATAACATCCATAGTCACGATTTGGTAAACATGTTCTGGCATTACCACCAAAACCCCAAAACCGGCGAAGCTTACAACGCCGGCGGCAGCCGCCATTCCAATATTTCCATGATGGAAGCCATAAAGAAAGCGGAAGAAGTTTTAGGCAAAAAGGCCAATTACGAATACGTGGACCAAAACCGCATCGGCGACCACATCTGGTACATTAGCGATGTTTCCAAATTCCAGTCGCATTACCCGGATTGGAAATACGAATACGACGGCGACCGGATTTTTGAGGAAATCTGCAAGAGCGGACATTTTAATGCCTAAATACCATGCTAACGTTTGTCACTGCACTTTATAAATCAGATCGTTATCTTCCGGGTTATTTCAAGCGCTTGTAGCCGTTTGTTGAAGAATTGAAAAAAAGGGGAGTGTCTTTTGAGGTGGTCTTTGTGCCGCAGTTTCCTACAGAATTGGAAAAGCAACTGCTCGCAGAAGCGGCAAAAAACGATTGGTGCAGGGTAATTAAAAACGAAATACCATCGCTTTACGGTGCGTGGAATACGGGGGTACTTAATGCCCACGGGGACGTGGTGGGTTTTTGGAACGCGGATGATTGGCGGTATATTGATGGCACGCTGGAGGCGTATAATTTGATA
>JAJYJE010000002.1 GCA_021789715.1 bacterium
TTTTTGTCTAAGAGGAAACCCCGGGCAAGCGGCCATCGCAGAAGCGGCGGGCAACAATCAATGCCCGCCGCTGCCCGGGGATGAATCGTGCCCGGACACAAATTCCCAGGGTATGGGAATTTGTGGTAGGCTTAAGCCATGAGAACCATGAGCTTAAATCACAGTGCATACAAACTTCAGTACCACCTTGTCTGGGGCACCAAATATCGCTACAAATGGCTGAAACCCTACGTTTTGGCAGAACTTCGTGCTAGTTTTCGGGCCAGTCTTAGGAAATACCCCACGCTCCACATCTTTGAAAACAATAGCGACGGCGATCACGTCCACATTCAAATTGAAATACCTCCGAACATTGCAATTTCAGATGCCGTCGCCATCTTAAAACGGGATAGTTCCATCCACCTGCAGAAAAAGTTTAAATTCATCAGGGAAATGTATCTGGACAAAGACGGCATCTGGAGCGTGGGGTATTTTGTCTCCTCTGTAGGAATCAATGAAGAGCAGGTTAAGAAATACATCGAATGGCAAGGTAAAAAAGAAAAGCCGCAAAAACAGCGGCTCTTCTAGCTCATGGTTCTCATGACACCAAAGGAAACCCCGGGATGAGGCCGTAAGGCCGATTCCCGGGGAGGAGGTCATTTATAAGCCTCGGACAGGCAGATGATTGCCAGCGGCTCGGTCTTTTACCCTAGCAAAAAAAATGCTAAAATATGGAGTACGGAACGGGTAGGACAACATCGTAAGCCTGAAGATTAACCTCCCTCCCCGGCCTTCTCTCCATAAGTTGGAAAGAGGGAGTCCAGTAAGGTATAAGTTATGGGAAGAAACAAAAAAGACAAAAGCCGAAATTTGGAATTGAATATGCCTTCGTTAAATTTATCCCCGGAAACCAAGAGGGGTATAGTGGTGATTATATTCGTAGTCTTGGCGCTCTTGTCGCTTTTGAGCCTGGCTAATTTGGCCGGGACATTCGGACGGTACAGTTTCCGTTTTTTGAGCGCGATGTTCGGAGTGGTGGCTTACGTAGTGCCGCTGCTGCTTTTATTGGTAGCTATTTCTCTTTACCGCCAGAATGGGGAAAATTTGGGCCAGCGCGGGGCGTATCTCCGCACTTATATCGGGGCTATATTGCTGGCCGGCAGTATTACCGGTTTGATACATATTTTTAATTTGGGAAGCGGCGCCGGCGCGTTTGATCTCGCCGCAGAAGGCCGTTATGGCGGCTATTTTGGCGCGTTGTTTGCCCAGCCGGCTTATTCTTTGTTTGGTTTTTGGGCCGGCAGTTTGATACTGTTTGCCGTTTTTGTGATAGGCGTACTGGTGGCATTCGACGTACCGCTCCATATTTTTGTGCCTAAGAAATCGGTGGCGGAAGAGAAGACCGGGGCGACTGCGCCGGCGCCGTTGAAGATTAATACCCCGGCCGCGGCCGGGTTTATAAGCGAGAAGGTCGCGGATAAGAACCGCAAGGCGGACAATACGGATTGGGAAGACGGAATGGACGTCGAACCAGCTGCGCCGGTTAGGCCGAAAGAAACGGTAATTAACGCGCCGCGGGGCGGCAAAGCGCCGCAAATCGAAACCGTGCCCATTGAACGCAAAGACTGGAAACTGCCGCCATTTGACCTGCTTGACGAATCCGCCACCTCGGTAGACAGCGGCAATATTGAAGCAAACGTCGCTATTATCAAAAAAACTTTGGCGGATTTTGGCATCGAGGTTGAAATGGGCGAGGTTAACGTCGGGCCGACTGTCACCCAATACACGCTGCGCCCGGCAACCGGAGTAAAATTATCCCAGATCGCGGCCCTGCAAAATGACCTGGCTTTGGCTTTGGCCGCGCACAGTATCCGTATGGAGCTGCCGATCCCCGGCAAGGCTTTGGTGGGTATTGAAGTTCCTAACAAGTCCACCGCCATAGTTCGCTTGCGCGAGGTTATGCAAACCACGGAGTTTGTCGATCATAAGTCCAAGCTGGCAATTGCATTAGGCCGCGATGTGGCCGGCAAACCGCAAATTACGGATCTGGCCAAAATGCCCCACATGTTAATTGCCGGCGCTACGGGAACGGGCAAAAGCGTGTGTATAAACAGCCTGTTTATTTCCCTGCTCTATCGCAATACGCCGCAGGACGTAAAATTTATCGTCGTTGATCCCAAGCGTGTGGAGTTGAACTTGTATAACGGCATTCCTCATTTGCTCACCCCGGTTGTTACCGATCATGAAAAAGCCGTAAACGCCCTAAAATGGGCGGTTGGCGAAATGGATCGCCGCTATAAGTTGTTATCAGAAGCCGGCAAGCGCAATATCGGCGAATACAACGAAGCATCCGGATTGCCGCTGCCCTACATTGTAATTCTAGTCGATGAGCTGGCGGATTTAATGGCTGTGGCTCAGGCTGACGTGGAAGCGGCCATTGTCCGGCTGGCGCAGATGGCGCGCGCCGTCGGCATCCACTTGGTGTTGGCGACTCAGCGTCCGAGCGTGGAAGTTATAACCGGTTTGATTAAGGCTAACATCACTTCGCGTATTGCTTTTGCCGTGGCATCCCAGATTGATAGCCGTACTATTTTGGATTCTTCCGGTGCGGAAAAGCTGCTGGGTAATGGCGATATGCTTTACACTTCCGCCGAATTTAATAAGCCGCGCCGCATTCAAGGCGCTTTTATTGGCGAGAAGGAAGTGAAAAAAGTAGTGGATTTCTTTAAGCAACAGACCGGTGCCGTCATTTATAATGAGGAGATTTTAGAAAAGCCTAAAAAGGCCTTGGGTATTCCCGGATTTGAAGAAGGCGGCGACGGCGACAGCGACCCGCTGCTCCGGGAAGCGACGGACGAAGTCCGCCGCGCGGGCAAAGCATCGGCTTCTCTGCTGCAGCGGCGGCTGCGCATTGGTTATGCCAGGGCCGCGCGCCTGCTGGATATTTTGGAACAGCAGGGCGTGATTGGTCCGGGCGAGGGCGCCAAACCGCGGGAAGTTTACGGCGTGGTTCCGGCGGCAGAAAAGGCGGAGTACGGGATAGAAGATTCGGAAGCCTAGCCGTTATGATATTCAAAATACCAACCTACGAATTCCAAATGAAATTTTAATGTCAAACTACCAAATTCCAAATAAGCGCTTTGACATTGGAATTTTGGATTTTGAACATCATTTGATATTTAAAATTTGGAATTTTTATTATGGTTTTTGAGCAGAAAAAAATCCAATCTGAAACCCTGGGGGAATATCTGCAGGAAGTCCGCCGCGGTTTGGCTTTATCCGCGGAGGATGTGGCGGAACAGGTTAAAATTAAAGTTTCTTACTTTAACGCTTTGGAAAAAGGGGACTTCAAGCAGCTCCCACCCGATGTTTACGTGCTGGGGTTTTTAAAGAATTTGGCGGAATTTTATGCCGTGGATTGTTCTTTGCTCCTGGCACAGTACAAGAAAGAAAAAACGATTCAAAACCAGATTAGCCAGTGCGCCGCTTCTGAACGCGGCTGGGCAAAACGAAGCCTGCGGAGTGTGGTTGTTACGCCGAAATTGGCCAGTATTGTAGCGGGTTTGGTGTTTATTGCCGTTACGCTTGGTTATATTATTTGGCAGGTCGGTTCTATTAACCGGGTGCCTACATTGGAAATTTTCGAACCCCAGGACCAGCAGGTAATTTCGAATTCTTACGTTACCGTGCGCGGCAAAACCGATCCGGGAATGGACGTTGCGGTTAATGGGCAGGATGTTTTTGTCGATAACAACGGCGGATTCAGTGTCCAGTTAGGCATGGAAGCCGGTCCGCAGGAAATCGCCGTGGTTGTCAGCAATAAGTTTGGAAAAACTGCGGAGAAAAATTTAAATTTGATTGGCCAGCCGCAGATTACCGATACGGCCGGCCAGGTCCAGCTAACGTTGCGGTTTTCCGGAGATGGTACGCTTACTTATGCCATTGACGATAGCGCCGGCCAAAGTTTGAATTTCCATAATGGCGATACTAAAGTGCTTCAGGGGCAGGACAGGATAGTTATTTCCACAACTAATGCCGGAGCCACATCGGTAACGTTTAATGGACAGGAGCTGGGAGCGCTGGGTCGGGAGGGGGAACACTTATCTAATATCCCATTTTTAGCCGGTAGTGCTCCGGTAAATTCAACCAGTTCGGCTGCCCAGTAATTTTGAGGATTGCACGGTTCTTTGGCGCGAGCTCCCCGAGCTCCCCGTAGTTATAGGAAGAATATCCACAGTTTATAGTTGACACCCTTTCCAGGGCTTATTATACTGATATAGGTGAACGTTCGTATACTATATAATATTTAATATTTGGCAATAGACTTTTGGCGGCCAGTCAAATGTCATAAGCCAAAGGTCGAGGGTGGCATTTATGGTAAAAGCAACAAAAGCGGCGGCTCCTGATACGGGAAAATGGAAGGCGGTGGAAAGCGCTTTGGATCAAATCAAAGATAAATTCGGCGATGGCAGCATTATGAAGCTGTCGGACACGCAGGCTTTAAATGTAGAAGCGATTCCTAGCGGGTCCATTTCTTTGGATCTGGCATTGGGCGTAGGAGGTATTCCTAAGGGCAGGGTTATTGAGGTTTACGGCCCGGAGAGTTCGGGTAAAACGACGCTGACTTTGCATATGATAGCTGAAGTGCAAAAGCGCGGGGGGTTGGCGGCGTTTATCGACGCCGAGCACGCGCTCGATCCGGAATATGCCAAGCGCATTGGCGTAAAGTTGGAAGATTTGTTGATTTCCCAACCGGATAACGGGGAACAGGCGCTGGATATCTGCGAGACACTCGTTCGCAGCAACGGTTTGGATTTAATTGTGATCGACTCTGTGGCTGCCCTGACGCCGCGCAATGAAATCGAAGGCGAAATGGGGGATTCTCATATGGGTCTGCAGGCCCGCCTTATGAGTCAGGCTCTGCGCAAGCTTACGGCGATTATCAGTAAAACTCAGACTACGGTGGTGTTTATTAATCAGATTAGGATGAAGATCGGCGTGATGTTCGGCAATCCGGAAACGACCACCGGCGGTAACGCGTTAAAATTTTACGCTTCGGTGAGGTTGGAAGTTCGTCGTACCGCGCAAATTAAAAATGGGGACAAAATTATTGGCAATCGCGTCAAAGTTAAAATTGTTAAAAATAAAGTCGCGCCGCCCTTTAAAGTCGCCGAATTTGACATTATGTATAACGAGGGCATAAGCGCGGCTGGCGACTTGTTAGATACCGGCATATTGACTGGCGCGATCGAGAAGAACGGCAATACGTTTATGTTTGGCGACGTTAAATTAGGGGTCGGCCGTGAAAATTCCAAAACTTATATCAAAGACAACCCGAAAGTAATGAAAGATATAGATGCCATAGTCCGCAAGCGAGTCAAAGAAGGGGAAGCGGTAATGGTTGCCAAGCCTGGGGATGAAGAAGAATCGTAATTATTGTCAGCGGGTAGGTTTCTGGTTCCCGAGGCCGCAGATGCGGCCTCGGGTTTTAAAGTTGGCTTAAACAGTGTATGATTAATGAGTATGGCGGAAAAAATTTACTACAGCCTTGACATTGAAACATCCGGGTTTGATCCGGAAAAGAACGAAATTTTGGAAGTGGGGTTTGCCGGTTTTAAGGTTGATGGCACGAAACTTAAAATAGTTGAACGCTGGTCGCAAGTGTTTCGCCCGTCGCGGCCCGTATCTTCGCGGGTACTGGGATTGACCGGAATTAGCCAAGGGGAACTCGATGCGGGCATTGTGTTTTCCGATGTCCGGCGATTTTTACAAGAGAGACTGGGCGGCGCGACAATTGTCGGCCATAACATAGCGTTTGATATCCGTTTTTTGGAAAAATTCGGTCTGATACTTTCCGGACAAACTGTTGATACTATGGACTTAGTGCAGATTTTTTTGCCTACGTACCACAGTTATAATTTGGAAAGTTTAATGCATTATTTCCGGCTGCCGCATCCGCGTGCCCACAGGGCGTTAGCTGACAGCGAGGCAGTGGTCCGGCTTCTGGAGCGATTGTTGGATGTTTATCGGCACCTGCCCGAATCGGCCGAAGTTCAGCTCCGGCAGCTGGCCTGTCGAGCGGGCTTGGCATGGGCGGGGTTGCTTACCGTTCCCGTTCATTCGAAAAAAAAAGCCGTTACTCCGGACAGGACAAAGTTTGGCCGATTTGCAGCTCCGTCAGGGACGGGAACGGCCCTGCGGCCGAATACCTTGTATTTGACCGAGGCTTTTATTGATCCGGTGGGACTAGCGGAGGATATTGCCGCAAATACCGGCGAACGGCTGCTTTTGGTAGTGCCCAGGCGCCAACATGTTTTAGAATTGTGGCGGCATGGCGTGGCTCGGGGCGTGTTTTCCCCTCGTTACCGGCTAAACAGACAGGTGGTTGCGGCCCGCCTGGCGCAGCGGGAAATGACTCCGGAAGAAGCTAAATTTTTAATGAAAATTTTAGTTTGGCAGGCAAGCAATTGGCAGGCTGATTATATTGTGGATTTAAATCTTTCTTTTTTCGGCGGGCAATTTCGGGATTGGGTCTGCGGCGGCCAGTTAGTCGGAGATTTTTCCGAGCGTGTGCTCTGCTGCGATCAGGAAACTTTTTTAGAATTCAAAGACAGCTCGTTATTGCGAAATAGAGCCGTCGCGGTATTAGGGTTGGCCGATTTTGAGCGTACCTTGTCAAGCACCTTGGGGCAGCGCAGCAGCTGGGGGTATATTTCTTATTTATTGAAAAGCGTATACGATCCGGGTTCAGGGGCGGGGAACGAGACTTTGGCCGACTTGGTCAATCAGGCATTGGCGGATACGGATCTGTTTTTTGGGTTAGCAATGGCACTGCTTGGCAAATACAGCCACGGCGCGTCCGATGTTGTTGTTGACGATTATTTGCGCAGCACCGGGGAGTTCCAAAAAGTGGCGCAGGCGGCGGATCATTATTGCGTCAGGCTGCGCCAGGCCAACCTGGTGCTAAAGTCGGAAGAGATTACTGATTTCACGGCCGGTATCAGCGATTTTTTCGCCGAACGCCCCCATTACGTTAAATGGGCGCATATTGTCGAGACCACCTGTGTATTTCACAGTTTACCGTTGGATATTTCCGGAGTTGTTAAGGAACGGTTTAATATCGCGGCAAAGCTCAGCTTTTTTGAAAGCTGTTCGGACGACCGGGTGCTGAGTTATTTTACCCGGCGTTTGGGGTTTGGCCATTTTTCTAAAAGTGAGTGGAGGCCGCTTCCTCCTGCAGGGCCGCGATTGTGGTGGCAAAGATTTTGGCATCGTCAGCCGGTATGCAAAATTGGCCTCTCTTTTTCCCCTAGCGAAACTTTAACCGACTTGCTGAAAAAACAGGATCTTCCCGCGGCTGTGGTTATGGATAATACCCAAACCATCGGGGAGTTTTACAAAGCCCATTATATAAAGTTTCGCCGTTTTGCTTTTTTACTGGCCGAACAGGCCGAAGGCGGCAGCAACAAGCTTTTGCGCAACTTTACCATTCATTCAGGCAGCTTATTGCTTATTACCGATCGGTCTGTGCTGCGCGTTCTGCGCGGTTCTCTGCAGGCCAAGCCTGTTGACCGGCTTGGCCCGAAGACGCTGATATTTACCCAGCTGCCTGTTTCGGATTCTGCCGGTCCGTATGGTGCTGCTTTGGCAAGCCAGTTTAACGATCCGGATGGTGACTACTATTTGCCTAATGCTCTCTATGATTTTTACAGCCTTCTACAGTTTTTCCACACTTCCAGGCTGCGAAAAATTTATATTTATTTTCCTAAAAAAGCTCTAAAGAATAAGGAAATATACTCACTTTTTTTGAGCCGGTATTTTAAAGTTGAAAAAATTTAAAATTTTTTGCAGGCAATTTACCCGTTATTTTAAAGGGAATCACAGGTTATCCCCAAGATAACCCGTGAGTCAAAATTAGGGGTATATTTAAAAAAAAATGAATTTGTATATGATAAAACTTCTTAAATAAGAGAAAAATTTTCAATTTTACCTTATAGAATTGACATTTTGCATAAACCTTGCTATGATAAATACATAGTAAATAAAGTACTTCTAGAAATAAAAAGTTCTTTAAAAACAAAAATCCTTTCGGTCCGCCATTCAGCGGATACCCTAGGACAAAAACTCACTCGAGGGAATTTGTCCTCAACGCGTTTGAGGACAGCTTTCCTCTTAACTTCTCGCTCATAGCTTGTTCCAATCCAAGCTGTCTGAAAACAAAAACAAAAAATGTAGGCTTGTTTGTTCCCCAACAAATTAGCAATAAAAAAGATCAAAAATCAAAAAAAATGTTTTAGGTAACCCCGTGTTACCGTAAGAGAAGTTTAGAGTGTAGTTTGAAATGCGATTGGAAGTTCAGACGCTTCTCCCGGCTGTTTAGTCGGGAAGGCCTGAAATTAACAGTGTGTTGCCTACTGTCTCTCTCCGAGAGACGGTGCGTGACCGATTAATTTCGGGTTACAGCGCCCTATCACCGTCTAAGTATCAAATATATTGAGACGCCCGTGAAGGGCGCTATTTCATTGGGAGTTTTTTTGCCCGGCAGGGCTTTTTTTGTTGAGCGATATGCGCTATAATAGCTGTACAAGCCCGATTTGGCCTACAGGTTTTTTGACTCCGTTCATGTTGTCTTTTTTAGCGGCATGGGCCGGGTGTTAAAAAAAGACACAATTGTCGTAATAAATACCTGCGGGCCGCCTATCTTTAACCTTATTTTATACTCATGCTATCACAATCGTTTGTCTCAGAGATGAAACAGCAGCTGCTTAATAAGAAGCGGCAATTGGAAAATGATTTGGCCGGCCTTGCTCCCCATACGGAAATGGGCGACAGCGAGGATGAGAACGCGGAGGAAATCCAGGTCGACGAAGCCAGCCAGGACGTAATTGCGATGATGCAGGCCGATTTGGCAAAAATCAATTCGGCCTTGGCCAAAATCGAAAACGGCACCTATGGCACCGATGACGAAGGCAGGGAAATTTCCGAAGCCAGGCTGCGGGCCATACCGTGGGCCGATAAAGCGATATAGATTTAAGATTTTGGATTTATGGAGGCGGACAGCAAGCAATCGTGCGAGCAAAACCAAAACGAAAGAGCCGCGCAGGCCCCTTTCGTTTTTTGGTTTTTGTTGGGATTAATATTGGTGGCGATTGATCAGATTGCAAAGTTTTTGTCATTTCACCTAAAGAGCGATCAGGTGGCGGGACGGTTCATTTGGCGGCAAAATTTTTTTAACTACCGTTTCGCGTTTAGTTTGCCGGTGCCGGGGATGGCTATGGCGGTAATTTATGCGCTCGTGTTGGGCGGCTTTGGGTG
Organism: bacterium; assembly: GCA_021789715.1. GTDB lineage: Bacteria > Patescibacteriota > Doudnabacteria > UBA920 > UBA920 > JAJYJE01. The sequence continues at coordinate 9,295 of JAJYJE010000002.1, forward strand.
GTACGCGGTTACCCGGTGGAGGCTATTCGGCCGATTACAATCTCTCGCGGCGGTTTTAATTTTGGCGGGCGGCTTGTCGAATGTGGCCGAGCGCGCGGCGCTCGGCGGCGTCCGCGATTTTTTGGCTATCCGCCTTTCGGCCTGGACTGGATATTATAACCTGGCGGATTTTTATATTTTGGCCGGCATTGTTTTATTATTAGCAACTCCGATGCTCACGAAGCGCTCATCATATTAATGATCGCAAAAATATACTCGGCATCGGTGTTCGGTCTTGGCGCGGAGCTGATTGAGGTTGAGGCCGACGTTACGAACGGCCTGCCGGCAACCATTGTTGTCGGCTTGCCGGACACGGCGGTTCAGGAAAGTCGCGAGCGGGTGAAGGCGGCGGTTAAAAATTCCGGCTGTTCCTACCCGTCCACTCGCGTATCAGTGAACTTGGCGCCCGCTGACGTCCCCAAGCTAGGTACCCATTTTGATTTGCCAATCGCTTTGGCAATACTGCTGGCTTCCGAACAATTGGCTTTTGACCCAGCAGGTAAAATGTTTTTGGGAGAACTGTCCCTGGACGGGCAGCTGCGTCCGGTTTCGGGAGTGCTGGCGGCCGCGCTACGCGCTAAGGAACTGGGGTTTAAGGAATTGTACGTGCCGGAGGGTAATGCCGCGGAAGCCGCTTTGGTGCAGGAATTGGCGGTGTATCCCGTCCGATATCTTGGAGAGTTGTTGCGGCATTTATTGGGAACGAATATATTGTTGCCGCAGGAGAATGTCCCTATAGCCGAGATTCTGGTAAATGCGGCGCCGGCTTTGGATATGAAGGATATCGCTGGCCAGGAACAGGCGAAACGGGCACTGGAGATTGCGGCGGCCGGAGGCCATAACATTCTGCTGTCAGGTCCGCCCGGCAGCGGCAAAACGTTGCTGGCTCGGGCTATGGCCGGCCTGCTGCCGGATTTGGCCTTGGAAGAGGCGCTGGAGCTGACTAAAATTTACAGTATTGCCGGCAAGCTGCGCGGCTCGCTGGTGTCCAGCCGGCCGGTGCGCAGCCCTCATCACACGACTTCCAATGTGGCGCTCGTGGGCGGCGGGGCCAGCCCCAAACCCGGCGAGGTAACCTTATCACACCGCGGCATTTTGTTTTTAGACGAGTTTCCCGAATTCCCGCGCAATGTTTTGGAAGCGCTGCGCCAGCCGTTGGAAGACGGCGTGGTTACGATAGCGCGAGCCTCGGGAAGTTTTACTTTTCCCGCGAAATTTACCCTGGTTGCCGCCCAGAATCCCTGTCCGTGCGGATTTTTGGGCGACAATTCCAAACATTGCGTGTGCACGCCCGGACAGATTTTTAAATATCAGAAAAAAATTTCCGGGCCGCTTTTGGACCGCATTGATTTGCATGTGGAAGTCCCCCGGTTGGCTTATGACAAAATATCCGAACCGGCCGCGGGCGAGAGCTCACTCGATATCAAGACCAGGGTGCGGCGGGCCAGGGAGATCCAGCGCCGCCGTTTTGGCACGGTTAAGACGAACAGCGAAATGGATATTGTGGAGCTGCGCCGATTCTGCCGGCTGCAGGAGGCGGAACGCCAGGTATTGAAGGCTGCGATGCAGCGTTACAGTTTTTCGGGGCGCAGCCTCCACCGTATCCTTAAGGTTGCCCGCACAATAGCTGACTTGGCCGGCCTGGAGGATATTTCCGTCGACAACTTGGGCGAAGCGCTCATGTATCGGCCAAAATCAGAATAGTGTAAAATTTAAATATCAAAATGCAAAATGTGGGTGTTTTTGTCCGCCGGCTGGCGGATAAAAACACTATGATTTTAAATTTGATTTTTACATTTTGAATTTGATCGAGAGTAGTTTTTTCCCAAAAAACGTATTATAATACCCCATATGACCACCAAAAAGAAAGTTCGCAAAGCGATTATCCCGGCGGCCGGATACGGGACGCGGTTTTTGCCCGCTACTAAAGCGCAGCCCAAAGAGATGTTGCCGGTCGTCGACAAGCCGATTATCCAATACGTGGTGGAAGACGCGGTGTCGGCCGGGATTGAGGATATTATCATTGTCACCGGCTGGCTGAAGCGCACTATTGAAGACCATTTTGATTATCCGTTTGAACTGGAAAAGCGGCTGGAAGATTCGGGCAAGTATGAAGAGTTGGAAGAGATCCGCAATATTTCCAATTTGGCGAATTTTTATTTCGTCAGGCAAAAAGGCCCTTTAGGGAACGCAACGCCGATTTGGAATGCCCGGGATTTTGTAGGCAACGAGCCGTTCTTGGTGCTTTGGGGCGATGAGTTTATGGATGCCCAGCCTTCCCGCTCGCAGCAGCTGGTTAAAGCTTTCGGGGAGCTTGATGGCAGCGCCGTTATTGCCAGCGTCACAAAAAACCAGCCGGAAGATTACAAGCGGTATGGTTATGCCGCGGGCAAGAAAGTCAGCGACAATGTTTTGGAAATTAAGGAAATTATTGAAAAGCCCGGAATCGAGCGGATCAGCTCCGATTACGCGCTTATTGGCGGCTCGGTTTACGAGCCGGAAATGTTTAATGCCATAGAAGAAGCAATGTGGCGGCTGAAAGACGAAAACACGCCCCGGGAGCTGGTGTATATTGATGCTATCAATATTCTATTGGAGCGGGGCAGAACGTGCCATGCCGTCAAGATCGCCGGCGGCAAATTTTATGATTGCGGGAATAAATTGGAATATTTAAAAACGGTGGTGGAGTTCGGGTTGAGGCACGAGGATTTAAGAGAGGAATTTGGAGAATATTTAAAGAAATTAAAAATTTAAAAATTAAAGCGCAAAGTGACAATATAAAATTCAAAAATAATATTGCGGTTATAATTTTATGTTTGCATTGCCATTTTGATTTTTGATGTTTACATTTTAAATTATTTTTTATGGAGCATAAAATAAAAATATTGAAGTCTAAATTTTTATTGGCCATTGTAGGCATAACCCTCCTTGCGGCCGGATGCGGCGGTGGAACTGCGGCGCGGCAGAATAAGCCGATTACGCTGACTTTTTGGGATCCGTTTATGGACACTCAAAGCCTGCAGCCTTTGCTCGACGCCTACCGCCAACAGCACCCCAATGTCACCATTGTTTACACCAAAAAGGACATCAACACCTATAATCAGGACTTGTTGAACGCTTTGGCTGCCGGTACGGGGCCGGATATTTTCTCCATAAATAACGCCTGGCTGCCCCAGTATATGGACAAGGCCACGACCGCGCCGGCATCCGTATTTACCTATACTGATTTTAAGAACGCGTTTGTCGACACCGTAGTCAACGATTTTACGGTCAATCAAAAAATATACGGCGTGGCCATGTCGGTGGACAGTCTGGCGCTGTATTATAACAAGGATTTGCTGGGCAGCGCCGGCATTGCCACTCCGCCCAAGACTTGGGCGGAACTTTCTGCCGACGTGCAAAAGCTGAAGCGGAAGAATACTCAGGGTTACTTTACGGTCAGCGGCGCGGCGCTTGGCACCAATGCCAATATTAACCGGGCGGTGGATATTTTATATTTGATGATGCTGCAGCAGGGAACCGTGCCGGCCAGCGGCGACGGCCGGCCGACGTTTGCCGATACGGTTCAGCAAAATGGTAATCTGGTCAGTCCCGGCGTTAACGCGTTGTCGTTCTATACCTCATTTGCCAACCCAGCCAGCCCCAATTACAACTGGAATATGAACAGTGATTATTCCACTGACGCGTTTGCCAACGGCCGGGCGGCGTTTTTGTACAGTTATTCCTATACCCGGCAGACTATTGACCAAAAATCGCCGAATTTGAATTACGACGTGGCGCCGGTACCGCAGCCGAATTTGGATCAGCCAGCCGTCAATTTTAGCAATTATTGGGGCCAGGTGGTGAGTAAACAGAGTCAAAATCCGGCCGCGGCCTGGGATTTTCTTAAATTTTTGACGAGCAAAGACAGTTTGGACAAGTACTACGCCCAGAATAAAGTTCCGTCTTCGCGCCGCGATTTGATTGAGCTGCAAATCCCCGATCCGGATATTGGCGTGTTTGCCAATGCCAACCTGACGGCTAAATCGTTTTATCGCTCGGACCAGGCGTCCGTTGATGATATTTTCGGCCGCGCCATCGATAATGTGATTCTCCGCGGCCTTAGTCCGCAGGACGCCCTGAGCCAGGCGGAGCAGCAGGTGGGAGCGCTGCAGCAGGGATCGCAATAATTTTCATTTAACAATTTTAAATTTTTAATAATTCCAGCAAAAAATTCCCTGAGAATTCAATAAGTAGAATGGTAAAATATGATTTAGAGGAAAGAACCGCTAAATTTGGAGAAGCTGTAATTGAGTTTTGCTTGGGGTTGGAACAGGATGCAATTTCAAGACCGCTGAGATGTTAGCTAAAAGATTTCCCGAAATGACCGGGTTTGCTAAAAACTTATGGCAAGAGTGCCAGGAATTAACTTTGAGATTTCAAAAAATCGTTTTAACGTTGCGCAAAAAAGAGCAAAATAAGCATTGAAAACTGAAAACTGAAAATTGAAAATTGGCGGGGAATATGGTATGATTTAATCGCCAATGAACATACTGAAACAAAAATTTTTAATCTTGTCTATAATTGCCCTCCTGACCGCTCCTTTATTTGTCCGCGCGGCCGGGCTGGTGCCCTGCGGCGGGCCGACAGAGCAGCCCTGTACGGTCCTGGATATCTTTTATATGATCGCCCGGGTGACGAATTGGCTGATAGTTATGGCCGGAGTTTACGCGGTGTTCCAAATAGTTTCCGCCGGTTTTTGGCTGACGGTTAGCGCGGGCAATGAGGAAAGCGTTACTAAGTGGACCAAGGCTTTAAGGCAGGCGATAATCGGTTTTTTTATAGTGCTTGGCGCCTTTATGTTTATGAATACGGCAGCAAATATGATTCTGATGTCCAAGTGCGCGATTGATTTCCGTAGTCCGTGGACGTACATTACAATGACCGATCCGAGCAATGTCAGCAACTGTAAGAACCCTAATAATACCTTCCTTAATGGCAATTAAAATAAAGTTTTAGCCGAAAATGAAACAAAAAGGTCGTAAAAAATTTAATTATATTGCTGTAGTTTCGGCAATTATTATTGCCGTAGTATTTTTTGCGGTACCTAATGCTTATGCGAATTCAACCGGAACTGTCAATGGTTGTACTATAACCATAAAGAGTATGGAAATTCAGCCACAAAATGTTGCCACGTCGCAGACTCCTGTAAAGTTTTATGCTGATGTTGCTCAATCAGGTACTGGACTGGCTTGCCAGCCCTATAATCAGGTATATTTTATTTGGTATGCGTCTTATGTCGCTCCCGGATCTCCAGTATGCTCTTTTCAGTCTGTAGGCTATTCTGCCGGAGATGTTTGTCCAGGCGTAGAAATTACCAGAGGGTTATATGATTTTACAACCAAAACTGAGCAAAATATCGCTAAGAGCGGCGATTTAAGCAATGTTGATTTTAGTCAACTGGCAAATCCGGCAGTTATGCCCTACTATATGGTGATCCAGTCAAACGGCCAAACCTTTGCCGATACCAAAAGTTGGAATAAAACTTTAAGCATTTCCGGACAGACCTCGTCGGGCGGAGCGAATTTGCTGGGGTTAAATATCAAGTTAGACAAAACAGTGGTCAGTCCCGACGGTGGGGATTTGGTAGTAACTGTAAATGCCGTAAGCGCTTCGGATATCCAAAATTTTCCTAGTCAGATAGCACTTTTAACATATGTTAACGGTAAGCAAGTTGGTAACAATTATGGATCCAAAAACCAGGGCCTTAGCAGAGACTGGCTCCAGAACGACCAGACATTTCAACAAATTTCTCCTACTGCTCAAAACGGTTTTCAGAACGGCCCTAATTCCATAAGAGTTGATGTTCAGGATGCCGGCGCGCCATATAGGCTTTACGCGCGTGCTACAGCGACCGTACAGGGGCAGGGTTATAGTGCCACTGGCACCGGTAATCCTCCAAGTAGTCAAGGTACTGGTAACCCGCCAACCGGTACGGGCACAGGAAACCCGCCAACCGGTACGGGCACTACACAGGGATCAGCTATTGACTGTTCTACAAACCCTAATCCGAATTACTGTTTTGTTAATCCTTTGCCGGTTGATAATCTGACGGCCGTGTTGCTGCTGATTATGAAAGGCTTCTTGGGGATTATCGCCATTTGGGCCGTGGCATTTATAGTTATTGGCGGTTTCAGGATGGTAATATCACAGGGGAATGAGGAGGCTGTTACCGCCGCCCGGAAAACTATTACCTGGGCAATTCTCGGCCTGGTTATCGCTTCGCTTTCTTTTAGTATCATTGCCATAGTCCAGAGTTTGCTCCAGTCGAGCACGACTCAAAATGTAAACAGCGCGAATAAAACCGGCATTATCGCGTGGAAGAAACTGGGCTAGTAAAAACGGAATAGAATCAAAATATGTCTCCAACTTTAAAATACAAAAAAATTATAGCCGTGTTTTTGCTACTGCTCGGTCTTGCTTCTTTTCGCTCCGTTTCTGCCGATTCATGCGAGGATCTGCGCAATCAATTTACCATTCAGGTAAATAATCATAGCGTAGACACGATCCAGCAGTTGCCCAACATATGCACTGCCACCGATTTGGCAAACCGAATCATTAATATTCTTATGACTCTTGCCGCCATTATCGCGGTGGGCGCGCTTATGCTCGGCGGGTTTTGGTATTTAACGGCGGCAGGCAACGAGGAGCAGTCGGAAAAGGGGAGAAAAGCGATTATGAGTTCCGTAATCGGGCTGGTAGTGATAATAATGGCTTTTGCCATTGTGAAAATTACGGTTAATTTATTAACGTCGAACGTCAGCAGTAATGCTCCGGCCGCCGCCGCTACCTCTGGCGGCAACACGCCCCCTCCGTCTAACAATTCTCCGTCCGGGGCATCGGCCGGCACGCCGCTATGCGCGGATCCAAGCAATATGGTCTGCGGTTTAACCCAGCAGCAAGCTAACGCTTATGACGGTAACGACCATATTGTCAGCCAGAGCAATCCCATATACCAGAATAACAGCGTTAGCGGCCTTTCGGTTTCGGTGGCGGTTAACGCGTCTGACGCGCAGGCTCTTGCCGAAGTGTATAGGTTTTGCGGCAGCGATACCGTACCGGTGGCGCAATTATACGTAAACGGCACAATGATGGTAGGTGACACGTTCCAAGGCTCCGGTTCCGGCACTTGGACCGCGGCCTTGCAGTATGCCGCCGTAAGCCCGTCCGATACCGTATCGGTGTATATTTGCGGCCATCAGCTGCCCGGCGCTACGTGGTCGCCGCCGCGGTAAATTGGCCAAAAGGCAAAAAATGTTCTATAATATATAATGTAGTAACTACCCTCGCCCTTCTTCCCTCTCCCTAAAAAGAGGGAGAGGGGGGTAAGGTGCTCGAGAAGGGGGTGAATAGCTTGAAACAAATAGTCAAAAACATCGATTACAAAAAAGTTATAAAAATTGCCGCCATAATCGGATTAATGTCCGCCCCGCTTTTGGCTTCCGCCTTGGCGCTGCCGAACTGCAATTCCCTTAACGGAGTTAACTGCTCTTCCAACGGCACGCTCACCGGCCTTATTACCACGGTCATTAACTGGCTGCTG
>JAJYJE010000108.1 GCA_021789715.1 bacterium
TATCCATAATTTCGACTTTGGGACCGCTAGCGCTAATTTGTTTCTTACCAGCTTCAATAATACCCTCGGCAACGTAGGCAGTAACGCTGTCTTTTATCAGGATCACCACATCTGCCACAGCTGCCAGCTGCCGGCCGATTTGACGGTGGACTTCGGCCGCGCTGCTTCCGGTCTCCACCAGTCCGGGAGTAATGTAAATTTTGCGGCGGCCATCGAATCTCGATAAAACTTTGACGGCTTCGGCCGCGCCCGACGGGTTGCCGTTATAACTATCGTCAATCACCAGCACATCGGTACCCGGGCGGATCGGCTGCAGCCGATGTTCAACCGGTCGTACCTGGGCCAAGCCGACTTTGACTTCCGCTGCCGTACAGCCCAAGTACTCGCCTATGGACAGCCCGGCCACAGCCGCGCCAATCGCATATTCACCCAAAAGCGGGACACTGAATTCTCCTTGGTGCTGTACGGTAAAATTCCAAGACAAATCGTGAATATTAAATTTTTTATCCGAAACAAAGTAATCCGCTCTCCCCTTGCCGCTGCTATAAAACCTCACTTCCCGGCCACCGGTATATTTTTTATATTCCTTAGTGATATTTTCATCGTCGCCGTTCAGCACTACCAAGGCATCGGGTTTCGCCGCCTCGGCTGCCTCAAAAACAGTAGCTGAAATATTCTCCAAGCTTCCCATCCTTTCCAGGTGCGCTTCGTTCACGCCGGTTATAACAACAATGTCGGGCGGAGCGATCTCGCACAACTCTTTAACATCGCCGCGGTAATGCTCTCCCAATTCCAAAATGACCAGCCGAGTGTCGTCGGTTATCTTATTAAGGACAAACCGCGCGATTCCCACCGGCGTATTTACGCTCTCCGGCGTGCTTAATACGTTATACTTTGTGCTTAATACTTGCGTTAAAACTTCCTTCATTGTCGTCTTGCCGTAGCTGCCCGCAATCCCCACAATCTTTAAATTTTTTGATTTTTCTATCTTTAAATGCGCCAATTTAACCAACCGTTCCTTTGCTTGCCGGTCAAGCGGTTTAAGCAAGCACAGAGCTAGGGAAAGAAATAAAAAATAAAATGGCGACAGAATTAAAATGCCAATAATAATCGTGCTAAAGACATTATCCAAACCCGGATAGGAATGCGATATAGCCAATGCCGCCACAATTACCAAAAGACCGTGAATAGCAACAGCCATGACCATCAATGCCCGAGCCTTAGCCGTCCAGACTAATCCTTTACGGAGCGGCTTGCGCTTGCTTGGAAAAAAACCGCGGGTTTTAAGCAGTCTCCAATACCGGGCTAACTCGTAATTCTCCAATTGAAGCAAATATAACTGATACTCGATAAATTTTGGAACAAAGGAGTCCATAAGTATTTTTTCTCGGCCTTAAGACACAAATTTTTTCAGCACCCCTGCAAACTTCTCCGGCTGGTCAATAAAGCTAAAATGGCCGGCATGTTCCAGAATAACCAACGAGGAATTTTGGACCATGGCGTGCATGCGTTCGCCGGACCTGAGCGGCGTATCTTTGTCGTTTCGCCCCCATACTAGCAGCGTGGGTTGGCGAATATTTTGGATGTCGCCGGATAGGTCTTCTCCCACCACTTTCACAAAAGTTTGTTGCAATTCCGGCATTGCCACATAATCTTCCGCACCGAGCTTTTGGTAAATTTTCCTCCGTACTGCCTGCATGACACGCGGCTTAAAAATTGGCTTAATAATCTTGGCCAAACGGGCATACGCCAACTTTTTGGAAGCGGGCGCCGCAAACCCGGCACTGTCCACCAACACCAGCTTATTTACCAACTCAGGATGAGCAGCTGATAATTTTATCCCGACCCGGCCGCCAAAAGAATGGCCGATTATTACAACATCGCGTAATTCCAATTTCTTGATAAAACCCGCAACCACTGCGGCATAATCCCCCACTGACATTGCCGTCTTAAGAGTCCCCGATGCGCCAAACCCCGGCAAATCGATTGCCAATCTTTCTATCTGCAAGTCTGTCAATCTTTCGATTATCCCTTGCCACACTTCCTTATTCGACCGCCAGCCATGCAAAAACAACAGAGCCCTGCTGCTTTCCCCGGCGCCCTTTATATCCGTATAGTTAACTAATAGGTCATCGATAATTATCTGCTTTGTCATCATCAATATAATACCATTACATACTCTAAGATAAAACCCCCAAGGTTTGGGGGTTTTATCCTGGTCGGGCTGCTGGGAATTGAACCCAGTCTACACGCACCCGAAGCGTGCGTACTACCGGCATACTCCAGCCCGGAGTTTGGCTTGCTTGGTAATTATAACCCACAAAAATAACCCTCGCAATGAGAGTTATTTTTGGTGGACCATACCGGATTTGAACCGGTCGCCTCTTCCATGCCATGGAAGCGCTCTACCAAATGAGCTAATGGCCCCTGCTTCGCGAACACTTCGCAGGGCAAGACCGTTATTTATCCTAAAGATAACATATCCGTGTCCCGCCCTCCGTAGCTTTAGCGAACGAGGGAGCTAGCGGCCCCGCGTGGCTGCTTTGATAGTTTAACTGATCTCCCGCTTTTTTTCAACCCCCGCTATTGGGAAACATTCACCCTGTACTGCTGTCCGTTCGGCAGCGTGATAATGCTCTGTCCCCCGCTATTTTTCTGGCTAGGCATAGTGCTGCCGGGCGAAGTAAACTGTTTGGCTGAGTTGATAATATCGTAAAAACTTTGCAGTTCTTGCTGAAACGACGACCATAATCCGGTTTTTTGCAAAACCCACACAATGATGCCAACCACAATCGCCAAACCCACCAAATAACCTAACGCGCTCATTATTCCGCTTAAAAACGCCCGCCACAGGCTTGTCCCGCTCTTTTTGGAAATCGCCGCCAGTTGCTGGTTAATTTGATCTAACTCATTTTTTAGTTCGGGTTCGATCATAAAAATATTTTACAGTAAACCTAACTTTTTAAACAGCCTAATGGACGGCGGAGGTAACTTATACTTTTTCAGATCTGCGGGCATTACCCAGGCATATTCGGAAAATTCATCAGAAAGTTTTATGGGAATATCAGCAGACAATTTAGGAATATCGATCTGGTATGTAAAAAAACGCATTCTGGCAATCACCACTTCCCCGCTTTGCAAAGTTTTTTCCGCCTGATCCGCATCGCTATCAACAAGAAGTTTTTTCTTGAAATTCTCAGTATGAATAGCTAGTTCTTCTAAAATTTCTCGGTCTAACGCTTCAGTTTTGTCCTCCCCAGCTTCCATACCGCCGCCCGGAATATGCCAGGTATCCGGCCAAACTCCGCCGACGGACCGTTTCGCCAAAAAGAGTTTACCAT
>JAJYJE010000109.1 GCA_021789715.1 bacterium
AGTTTGAAAAGCATTAAGAACTTTTGGTGTTTCATTAATTATATTAAATTGAAAGAATTGTTTTACAAAAAAATTTTGAATCAGAGTTTTAAGCTTTAAAATCGTGTAATCCGTCACTTAAAAAAAACTAAGTTTTTTGTTGGCTAAAACGCTTATAAAATGCTTTGAAAAACTTTAAATATTGCCAAAAAAATGAAACAAAGAAACCCAAAAATTTGCTGAATAAATATTGAGCATTTTTTTTATAGCTTAAACAACCTTGTGAAAGATTTTTTTTTGACGGTGTTTAGGGCGAAAAGTTATAATTATATCAGCATATTGGACATCCGAGATATTGATAAAAAACGCCTGAAATAAAACAAGTTAACATTCTCTAAAAATCTCGGATACCCCGGTTCGAAATAAAAAAAATCGGTAAAAAGTGGACGAAAATTCCAAACAAAATTTAGATTCTTTTCTAACGCTGGCAGAAGCCAGCAAGCTTACAGGGTACCATCAGGATTACCTTGGGTTTTTATGCCGTACCGGAAAGTTGCAAGGTTTTAAAATCGGCAGGAACTGGACCACCACCAAACAAGGCTTAGATCAGTTCCTGTTAAATCAAAAAAACGGCTTTGCGGAAGTGACGGATGAAACAGGACAAAGGATTCCCGTCCACGTTGAAGACAAATCGGATGACCGCCAACCAGCGTTAACTCACTCGCACGGATCTGAAATGCTCGGTCAGCAGTTGCCGCATTCGTCTTCCCAAGCACAACAGTTTTCGGAATGGCCGCGGCAAGTTTTACCGGCGGCGGAGCTGTCGCACCTGCGGCGCGATGTTTTGGAAACGATTGACGCAAAGGTCAAAAATCTTTCCGACACGGTATCCAAGATTGAAATAGAGACTGCGGCGCAGCAAAAGTTATTGGAACTTAATAAAAAAGAATCGGAAAAATTGGAGCAAGGCGCGGTTCCCTTAGATGGTGATCGTCCTAACGGCAACCTTGCGGGACCGGAGCTGCGCGACAAATTTTCCTCTAACTTTGACCTTGCTCCAACCCCAGCCGCGAGTTTGCCAGCCGTTGGCCATCATGGTTTAAATGTAAAAAAACTTTACGCTAGTTTTGCGGCTACGAAGCTTTTTAGTCCTGGCAAGGCTTTAGCCCTTGCAGCGATCGGCGCAATAGCGGCTTTTATTACGGGCTCGGTAGTTTGGAACGGCATCGTCAATAATCCGGGGAGCCGGCCGCCGACCACCATTGTTTATCAAAACAGCCGCGGTGCTTCAAACGGCCCGGCAGTCGCGGTTACATCTTCTCCGCAGAGCGTTTTGGTTATTCGCGACCGCAATGTTGCGGTACCGGCCAGCACCCAGGTGTTGGGAGTAAGCGACGGGTATCTTTATTCGCTCATTGATAACCGTTTGAATCAGTATTTGGCCGAAGGAAAGTTTATAGGCCAACAGGGGCCGCAAGGACCGCAGGGTCCCAGCGGCGCGGGCGGCATGAGTTACGCGCCCATTACCTACGTGCAGTCCGCTTCGGCTGGCGGGACTACCGGAAGCGTCGGCGGTTATAGCCAGCTTTCGGCGTCGGTGCTGAACGCGAACACCGCCTCGGTTGGGGCGTTAACTACGACCGGCAATTCGGTATTTGGCGGCCCGGCAACATTTAATTCCAGCGTGGCTTTAAACGGCAGCACCACCATTGCCGACTTGGTGGTTAACAGCATCAATCCCAATTTTACCCCGGGCAGCGTAGTCTTTCAGGGGACGGGCGGCCTGACCCAGGACAACGCGAATTTTTATTATAATTCTTCCACCACGCAGTTGAGCGTAGGCACCAGTACGCCGGAAGCGTCAGCGGCATTGGAGCTGGATTCGACCAGTAAAGGTTTTCTGGCGCCGCGGATGAGCCAGGCGCAGCGCGACTCGATTGCCAATCCGGCCATTGGCTTGATGGTTTATAATACCGACTCTAATCAGTACAACGTTTACAACGGCACGTCCTGGGGAGTGATGGCCGGCAGCGGCGGCATTGGCGAAGTGGATAATGCCGACGGGATAGTTGGCGCGTTCAGCTATTATCCGGGGGTTAGTCCGACCATTACGCCGCAATCGACTTTGTTCTTCAAAAATAACAGTATTGGCGTGGGTACGAATTCGCCGGCCGCGCTGTTGAGCGTGGTCTCGCCGAGCACCACTGAAACGTCTTTGCTGGTGCAATCCGCCCCGGGCCAAACCGCGCCGCTGGTCAGCGTGTCTTCCTCTTCCGGAGCGTCGATGTTCGCGATTAACTCGGACGGGAATGCGGGCATTAATGCTGCTCCCAGCGCCGGCTACGATTTAACCACCGGCGGCAACGTCCTGGTGGGCAACGCTACCACCTATAACGGAGCCGGGGTTCGGGTTGGCTCCATTATCGGCGCTTATGGCGGCAATGCCGGTTTGGTTTTAACCAGCGGACAAACGGGCGGCGGCATCAGCCTGCAGGATAACGGCACCCCGTATGCGGTTTTTGGCTCCGGCAACATCGGTTTCGGCTCGACCACTCCCACTGCCGCTTACTTGGCGGTACAGGCTCCCGCCAGCGGCACTGATGTTTTGCGCGTGGCGTCGTCTACCGGTGCGGTACTGTTTAATATCGCGGCCAGCGGCAACGTCGGAATTGGGACGACGAGTCCGAGCGCTAAGCTATTCGTGCAAGGTGGCAATTTGAACGTGTCCACAAACGGAGCCATCCCCACAAATTATGAGGGGTTGAATATCACGGGTAACAGCCCTTACGTATTCCTTACGGATAGTTGGAATGATTCGGGCTTTCTTTCTATGTCAGGAAGTCAATTTGTTATTAGCGGAGGCAATAGTACTACGCTTCTGCTAAGCTCTAATAATAGCGGCAAGGGAATTTTAATCGATACGGCCGGCAACGTCGGCATCGGTACAACTTCGCCGTCGCAACTGTTGACCGTAGGGAATAACAATCAGTTCACGGTGGATAGCAGCGGCAACGCGGTGGGCAACACCGGAACGTTCGGCAATTCGGTTTCCGGGTCCCAAGATGCCATAACGGCCAACGGCTACGGCGGCCAAGCGGTAAACGGGCATTCGGTTTGGAACACCGCGATTTCCGGATATTCCACTAATGGCACTGGCGTGCTTGGCCAAGCGGGTAGCAGTTATGGCGTTCAAGGTTCGTCGTATTCGGGAACTTCCGGTTACTTTGTCAACCAGGGGAATACCGGCAAAGATC
>JAJYJE010000003.1 GCA_021789715.1 bacterium
GCCGACTTGGGGTAAACAAAAGGATTAAGCAGCCAATTATACAAATCAAGCAAATTCCTTAGAGCTTCCCGTTCGGTCGCGTTCAATAATTTTACATACTGATTGCTGTCTAAAAATTTAACAATATGGAACGCTCCCGGACCAGCTTCGGCTCCTGCACCTTCCATGCGCAAAACAGTATGGTATTCCTTTAGCCAACTCTCTACCGTCGGTTTAAAATTTTTCTGCTTTAATACCTCGCTCGACCCTATCAATTCGTCCGAACCGTGCAGTGCGAATAGCAGCGCATCAATTTCTTCGCGTATGGTTTTCTCGCTGCCGTAAACTCCTAAGGAATCTGAAATGTAATCCTTCACATCCAAACCATCGGCTAAAGCATGCGCAACGTAGTGCTTCATAAAATCCGATTGGTCCTGGCTGCCAAGATTGTTAAAAGCGAACAAGCGCAACTTAAACACCCAAAACCATAACACCCGCCAAGCAAATCTTTCCTGGTTAGTCCGGGGCTTAATTTGCCGCAATTTCTCCTCCAAAATCCTGGAAAAAGTAACCGCGTAATCCCAGTCCAGTCCATCTATATAATCACACGCCCGGTACTTGATAGCTTCAAAATTTTCCAGCTCTAAAACCCTGGCGAGATCCAGGTTCTTTAAGGCATTACCATCGGCAATCTTCTCCAAATCCATACCCAAAGACCTTACTGCGTTAAGACTTTATAACAGTTATACAAAAAATCATCCAACGGGAACCGGACCACAAAATCACTGAAGCCAAAATACATTTGCGCGTCATTCAACTCCCTCGCCACGCTCTCCCTTGCACGCGCCGCCCACGCGTTATAATCCTGCGGAGTGTAGCCACTAACTCTCGCCAGCCCCGCCTTCAAAACTTCCGAAAGCCTATCTGCCTCCTGGTCAGCCAAAAATCCCAGCATGTCGGAAGACTGGCGCATGGATATCAAGATATCTTTGATTGTTTCTACATCAATCCCCGCCATAGTATTATTGCAAGCTTACACCATTTATAACCACTCTTTTTCCGCCCGCCAAATCAGCTTTAAATTTATCCAAAGCCCTTTCATTCGCTTTATTAATATTTCTCAACAGAAGCATCATTGCGGCATCTTTATTGACCTCCCACATTTTCTGAATGTTATTGGCAAAATTTTGGTTATTTATGTTTAACTCATAATTTGCCGCCCTTCCCTCAAAAGCATTCTTGAGGTTTTCTTTATTCTTAATTACCTGATCAGTCTGGGTTTCACCATTTACCAAAAAGTCAGCTTGTCGCTGTTGCATGAACCCTGGATTTTCCACCATGGCCACGGCTGCCACGCGATAAATATCTTCACTAAAATTAGCACCATCGGAGCTCACTAAAGAGTGCCAGGCCATTTGGGCCAGCTTGCGGGATTCCACCTTTGCAATTTCGGCCGCGGCCATATCTTTTTCACCGTCACTCACCCACATTTCCGTACGGGCTGTGACATTCCCGGCCCCATCCTTAACTTCTTTGGTTTTTTTCCTCAAAATATACGATTCATAATGCCCGGTCTTGGCGTTAAACTTTTGGTCAGTCATATATTCTAAGTGGCCGGTGGCTTTGGCTTCGGTTTCACCTTCCTGAGTGATCAAACGGGCTGCCGCATGGTCAGCAATATGGTATGTTTCGGCGGCTCCATCCGCCGGATCCGCCGCTGTTGCCGCTTCGTAAAACTCACCTTTTTTAGGCCCCGAACTATGAACAAAGCCCCTGCTAACACCACCTCCAAACAAGGACATTTGCAAAGCCCTTCTTGTAGAATGATTACTAGCGACCAAAGCAAGGTGATCATCATCTATCTCTCTTTCCTGTAAAGCACCTGCGGCATCCTTATACTGGGCAAAATATTTATCACCCCGCTTGACTACTTTATTTTTTGTCAATTTCCCATCAGCTCCAACTTCTTGAAGATCAGATGTAGTAAAATCATCGGTGTGCAGCAAATTCTTGGCAATCATATCTTTTATCATCTGCTTGCCGTCTTCGTTCTCATGAGCCAAGCCTACCACGTCATCTATATACCCCTTGCTCATAGCCAGCTTGTAACCGCCACGCTTATAGGCCATTTCTTCTTCGCTGTCGCCCATCCTATAAAACTGGTGCACGCGCTTGGCAACTTCTTCACGGGACAAGTTTTGCAATTTCTTGGCCTGCTCGTCTTCCTCCTCCTTCTCATGCTGCAGCACATGGGGATTGCGCTTGTAACTACCTTTCCAAAAAGCTTTATTCAAAGGATTAAAGGTAAAGGCACGCTGTTCGGCCACTTCTAAACCTGTAGCCTCAGCCTTAGCCGCGGCTCGATGCTGTCGCTCTTCTGATTGTTTTTTTAAACCTTTAGTAAAAGCCACCGGATTTAACGCTGCAAAAGCCGCGGCACGCCAAAAAGGAATTTTTTCATCAGGACCGCGGAGCTTGGAAGTAACTTCATTATGGAAGCGCTCCAGACGATGTCCAGCCACTGTACCAAGGCCCTTGGCCGCACCTCCTACAGCCGCAAACGGCGCCAGCATGCCTTTGCGGCCGATTTCGGCCACGGCACTGCCGCCATAGATGCCCATACGGTTGGCGACTTCCAGGGAAATAAACAAAAATACGATTAAGACCAAATTACTGCCGACATGGAATAAAAAATTCTCCAGGCTCGAATTGTTGAAACTGGCGTTGTTAACGGTCTGCAGGACCGGATTGGTCGCCTGGTTGCCGACCAGCGTGGCCGCGATATTAAGGAAAAACGCGATAATCGGCGTAAAGAACGCATATTTGATAAAATTACTCCACCACTCGCCGCGGAAATGCGCCGTGGTTGGCAGCACACCGGCAACATAGGCTATCGGCGAAATCATCAGCAGCACCCACAGCATAACCATCCGGATCAGCAAAAACACGGCTATCGCGGCAAACACCACAAACGCCCCCAGCGCCAGGGATAAATTAACCAGCGGCTGCACCGTGTTGGAAAACGTGCTGGCGTTAACCCAGCTGGCCGTATTGGTGTACTGGCGGAAATTGATCATCAAATTAGCGCCCAGCGCGTTAATCACCGTGGGGCTATTGGGCAAGAATTGGTTCTGCACCGTATCAGCCAAGCCAAGCACCGCCTGGCCGATAACCAAACTGAAAATTACGAGTAGCGCCGCTATAATCAGCTGCACTAACAAATGCTTGTATTGGTAGCTTTCAACACGAAACAGCGTGCCCAGGCCGATGGCGATAATGGAAACAATAAAAAGGATATTGCAAGCGTTGCGCACAATCACCCATCCCGGATAGATCACTCCGGCAAAAGTGTCGGTATATGTCCGAATGCTCAGCATAGCCACCAATAGCGGCGTCAAAATCAAACCGAACACAAAATACACGAACTCCTGAATCAAGCCAATAAGCCCGCCGATAAGCTGGTTAATAAGCTTGATGATCGGGCTGTCAGACGTAGTCGAACCCGTAGCGCTAATTTGGCTGCTGTAGCCGGGTACGTCCGGCGGCGGCGTCGGGGACGATGAGGCGTACATAATCATGCCCGCGTTATTTAACACATACTTGGAGCCAGTAAGGTTAAAGTAAGGATACACGGAAAAACACGCCGTCTGGCCGCTGTTAAAAGCACACGGTGCGGTTAACTTCAGGCTGTCCAAAGCCGCTTTATCCAGTGTGACGTTCATCGCGTATTGCTGACCCACAGTTAGCGGTTGCCCTGGCAAAGCGACAGTGCCGCCCGGAAAACTACAGGTCCATGCCGAAACGCCAGCGGTGGTTTCGCTTTTGCAGGTATTGCCGTTACCCGCGATATCAATTCCCGTACCCAGGTTGGTTATCGAACTGGGTGTGCTGCCTTGTTCGCCCAGCGTGTCCGCGTTGCTGCCGCTGCCGGTTACCAGCGGACCGGGATTGGTTTGCCCGTTAACATCAACCAGGCTCATCACCGTAAAAATTACCTGAAATTTGGCGGATCCCGAAGCGGTAGAAATATAGTTGGAAGGCTGCCCGTTAACCTGGGTGTCAACCTTCAGCGATATCCCGCCCGCGCCGTATTGCGCGGCCCGCGCCCAGCCTACAGGCATCAAAAAAGCGCCGGCCAATACCGCCGCAAGTCCAGTTGCGGCAAGCCGACCTTTCGTTAATCTAAAATTTAATTTTGATTTTAATTTCTTAACCAAGTTTTTTGGCTTGTTTAACTAAAAAATTTGGATGTGCGGCAAAATAATCCCCAAGCGTCCAAATCATTGTTACGGTAAGTAAATTATACCATAAACAAAAATAAATCGCAAAAAACCCAAGCGCATGCCTGGGTAATTCCTTAGCTCTCATATTGGATTAAGCTGGCTGCCTATTCCCCCCGCGGGTGCAGAGCCTGAACCGGACCGCGTACCGCAAGCGGCTCGCGCGAAATGAACGCGCCCGCCACCGAACCGGCTGGCAGCTTGTCTGCCGCCGAAAGCTGCGAAGCCTGCGGCTGGGACGGGCTGACCGTTACCGTGGTCCTGGCCAGCACATCCGCCTTACTCTTGCCGTATGCCGTAAGAGTATACGTATATGTCCCGCCGATGGGCACGCTCGCCGTGGTTGCTCCGGACAAGTAGAATACCACCAAGCCGCTGGTATTGGCCGGCAATCCGGATCCGGTAATGGAAACGCCGGTCGCGTTAGTTACATTGGAAGCGTCCCACTGAAGATTATAACTGGCCAAAGCGGAATTACCGCTGCCGACATCGGTACTTCTGGTGGCCGTAAAAATCATATTGTTTTTCTGGCTGCCATGCAGATCGGAGCTGGCATACGTTGCGGCCATGCCGGCGGCCGCCGAAATGTTGCCGGCATTCTCGCCAATAATGGAGGAGCCGTACATGCCGCCGCCAAAAATCAAATTGTTGCTGATTTGATTCGCGATGTCCGAAACGAAGTTCACAAAAAATGGCAAATTGCTGTTGTTATACTTCCCCAAGTTCCCGCCCAAAGCCTGGAAAGCCTGGTCGATGCCCTTGCTGATCAAACTGGGCGGCGAAACAATACCCTGGCAAATATCTATGAGGGGCTTGTTGTTTACCTCGTTAGGAACGCCCTGCAGCTGCTTCTGCGCCGCGATCATATCGGCCTGAGCCTGGGCGATATCGGACTGTTTAACCGGCATCCCCACCTGCTGGGCGCTGAGCAGCTTGTTGTATAGCGCGGTGCGGTTTTGCAGCTGATCGTTCGCCGCCTGAAAACTCTGGTCAATGGCCTGCTGTTCCTGCAAAGTCCCCAAACAGGTCCGCGGCGTCTTTAAGCCGCCGCTCTGGGCCACTTCTGCCTGAGCGTTCATTTGCGCCTGGGCGTAAATCTGGCCGGTAATATTGGCCATATTCTGCTGCTGAAAATACGGATCGGCTTGCGCGTAACCCACAGAAGCCAGTTTCTGGTAGAAATCCGGGTCGTTATAAGACAGCGTCGCCGGGTCAAAACCCAGCGCCGCGCTGGCCCGCGCGTAAATAGCGGGAGAAATCACGCTCTGGGCAATGGGATTGGTCAGCATCGACCGCACAATCATCTCGTCGGCGGGAGCGCCGCTGAAATTTTTCGCGATCAGCTCGTTATCGTAAACTTCCGAAGCCACAGCGTCGGCATATTGCGCGAAATCCGCTATCTTGTAGTTGCTGACAAGCCTATTGACCATGTTGATCGACAAACTCTTGGAAATATTCAGCAGCGAGGTGATAAGGATCGTCTTCCAAATAGATTGCGTAGCCACGGTATACTGGTCGACTAACACGTCAAACCTGGCATCGATGGTGTTTTTTTCCTTGGTATACTGCGCAAGCAAAGTTTGAATTTGCTGCGCCTGCAATATCGAGCCGGGCTTCTGGGCGTTCAGCTGATTGATTTCGCTTTCCAAACAGTCGCGCGCCGCGCTGAGCTTTTCCATTTTAAGTTCTATGGCGGCAGCTTGCGAAGTCTGCCCGTTGGAGGTAAGCAGGCTCAATCCGCCAAAAGTCCACTGGTTAACATTGTCCACGGCGGAGAGAATGCTGGAGACCTGGGAAGTCACGCAAGCGGTGCTGGTAATTTTGGAAATTGCTCCATCCACTTGGCTGATCGCGCTGCTTAGGCTTCCCAAAATTCCTCCGGTGGACTTGCCCACCAGCGCCTGCTGCGTACCGGCGTCGTTGGTAGGAACGGATACCTGGGCGAACGCGAAATTCGGCGCCGCCACCGCCGCCGCCAAAAACAACGCAAAAATTTTTTTATTGGTTGCTGTCCGCATTTGCCTGAATCAAAGAATCAATAGAGGAACTGGCGCCGCTTAATGCCGCCGTTTCGCTGTTTATATCGTCCTGAGTCTGCATAAACACCGAAAGCGCCTGGCTCACGGCATCCGGATTTTGGTCGGCTTGAGTATAATTCTGAAGCAGGACTTCCGCGGACTGATACTGGAGAATTTTATTTTTTTGCAAATTAGCCGCTTCGTGCGGGACCGGCAGCCGTTCCAGCGCGGCAATAACACCTTCCACCTTGGCGACCTCCCGGTTAATCCGCTGCTGGTCGCCAGAAGTCAGCGCCGCTTGAAATTCCGGATCATTGACCAAATTGCCTTCCACGGCCGCGGAGTCGCTCAGGTACTTGTCCAAAGCCGCCCGGCTGTCCGGCACTTCACTAACTTTAATGGAATCCAGCGACAAATTTATTTCAGCGGTGTTGGCGCCCAAGACTTGCCCCAGGCTGGACACCGGAACCACGCTGCCGTCTTCGTTAATAATGCTCGGCCCCTGGTCGGTGCTCGCTCCCGCCACAACCGGCATAGGCTGGTCCTGAGGCGGCGGCACGTAAGCGTAATAACGAGGAACATCGGCGCCGGCGATTTGATTCGCTCGGGTTTTTACAAACGCGTTAAAAAGATTGGGGTCGCGCAGCCAGGAAACCCCAAACAGCAGCACGGCAACAAAAAATACCGCTTTCAAGTGTCCGAAGTGAAATGTTTCCGCGGTCTGTTTTTCGGCAGCAGGATAGCTCATAAAATTACTATGCCCCCTCCCCGCTCAGGTAAAACGGGGCATTATAAAATAACGGATACACGGGGATCGGAGCGGTGCCGCCCACGCAGGGTATGGGGTCCAAGCCGCCGAGTATCGGAGCGCCCGGGACAAATAAATTATTGTAATCATATGTCGGAGCCGGCAACTCCGGCGGAATAAAAATTCCGAATGTCGGCGGCAAGCCGTTTGACGTATCAACGTTCGTGACGACACTATAAACCGGACAGGCCGGATTGGGAATTCCAACCGGGGTAAGATTGGGGGTGACCGAACTGCTTATGACTCCCCCGAAAGGTACGAAAAAAACCGCCGCCCTTGTAACCGCCGGCGGGACTGCCAAACATAAGGCCGTCATAAAGGCGGCAACTGCGGAATACGCGATATTTTCCTGAGTATGGTGTGTCATTTTATTTCTTTTACCAAAGCATAAAAATGCCTAACTGGTTTAAGCAACTTTTAAAACCCGCCCGTAAATTGTGGTTTTTCTTTTGATTTCTTGCCTGTTTTTCCAAACTTCACTTATATTATAGCACAACTAGAAAAATTTTTCAAGAGCTGGTAGGATAATCTTACCGATGAAAAAAAATCTTCTCGCCATAACTTTGCTAGTCCTGGTTGCGGCGGCTTGCAAGCGCCAATACCCCACTACCACACCACAAACGCTGCCGCACGCCCAAACCGGCATAGGCAGCTCGTCCCCAACTCAAATTGCCTCGACATCTCCTGTCTTTGATAAATACGATCACGACCTGAAGGTAGGCGGCAGGGACCTTGCAGTCCAAATCGTAACCACCCCGGCTGACATGCAAGAGGGCTTATCAGACCGGCCGTCAATGGGGACAGACCAAGGCATGCTGTTTGATTTCGGCCGCGATCTGCTGCCCGGCTTTTGGATGCCGCGCATGCATTTTAATTTGGATCTGATTTGGATCAACTCCGGAAAAATTATCGGCATTACCCCGGACGCACCGGCGCCAAAGTCGCCCGAGCAAAAATTGCCGCTCTATTATCCCCCGGCGCCAGTGGACCGGGTCCTCGAGGTGAACGCGGGGTGGGCGGCCGCGAACAAAATAAAAACCGGCGACGCAGTCCGGTTGAAATAAATCAAAATGCAAATATCAAAAATCAAAATGACAGGGTAAAATGTAAAGTTATTATTGCGGCATAGTTTTAAATTTTAAACTGTCATTTTCCATTTTGATTGTTAAATTTTAATTTTCCCCGCCAAGCTTACCCATTGCTCAATCGTCAGCTCCTGCGGCCGGGCCGCGGGGCTGATTTTTGAATCCGCCAAAATTTTCTCCACTCGATCCTTGTCCAGAACAAGGTTATCGCGGAGCGTATTGTGGATCTGCTTGCGCTTGCCGGCAAAGCAGGCGCGCAGTACGCCAAAAAATTTTTTCTCGTCGCCGATGTCATACTTGGGCTTATCATGCAAAATGATCTTCAGCACGGCGCTGTCAACTTTTGGCGCGGGGTAAAAACTTCTCGCCGGAACGATCCGGACGATTTCCGGGTCGCCGTACAACTGGACAGAAATGGCAAGGAGCGACAAGCCCCCTGCCCGGGCAATAACATTTCGAGCGACTTCCTTTTGCGTCAGGATGGTGATAGAGGACGGTTTAACTTTTGCCGTCACCAACATCTGTAAAATTTTTCCGGTAATATAATACGGGATGTTGGCGACCACTTTATATTTACCTCGGAGGGGGGAACCCAAAACGGGTTTTTCTCCTTCCGGCGCTCCCCGCTGAAGCGGGCCGCTGCCTTGTACTAAGGCGCTCTGAAAGTCGAATCCCAAAATGTCGGAAATCTCATAGCGAAAATTTTTGAACTCTTTTTTTATCGCTTTGAGGATTGGCAGCATGGCCGGATCTTTTTCCACCGAGAGCACGGACCCGGCGCGCTCGCACAACCGGCGCGTTAGGTTGCCGATACCGGGGCCGATCTCCAAAACGGTATCGGTGGATGTTACTTCGGCGGCATCGACAATGTCTTCAAGGACAATATCGTCAATTAAAAAATTCTGGCCGTAAGTGAAGTTAGGCTTAAGACCGTAACGCTGCAGTAAATTTTTGAGCTGGTCGATATCCATACGTAAAAATTTAAAGATCAAAATCGAAAATGGCAGTTTAAAATTTAAAACTATGCCGCAATAATAACTTTACATTTTACCCTGTCATTTTGATTTTTGATATTAACATTTTACATTATCAAAAATCCAATTCCCCCGCCTGATATTCCCCCTCCTCAAAAAACTCCCCGGCCGTGCCTTTAAATACAACTTGCCCGCGCGGAAGGGCGCGTAAAATCCGCGACGGCTGGTTGTACTGGAAACTGCCAAAGGCTTTACGGCTGCGCGCGTAAGTCAGGAATAGGCGGCGGCGGGCCCTGGTCAGGCCAACATAGGCCAAGCGGATTTCTTCGGACAGCTCGGCCGGCTCCAGCAAACTCCGGGAATGCGGCAAAATCCCCTCTTCCAGGCCGACCAAAAATACCGTGTCGAACTCAAGACCTTTGGCGCTGTGGAGGGTCATAAGCGTAACCGCGTCTTTTTGTTCGTTCATTTCGTCAATCTCGGTAATAAGCGCGACTTCTTCCAAAAACGACTCCGCGCCTTCGCGCCAGGGCAACTTAGCGAATTTTTCGGCTACGGTAAACAGCTCCTCCACGTTCTCCCAGCGGGCCTCGCCGTTTTCACTGCCGTCACGAAGCCACTGCTCATAACCCGCGGCCTTGGTAATAAGGCGCATTAAGCCGCCCAGATTCTCGCCCGGCTCCAAATTGGACAGGCGATCTATCAACGAAAAAAAATTATCCACCGCGGCGCCAATTTTGGGACCGAAGGAAATCTCCTTGAGGCGCGAGCGGAATTCAGCCAGATACTCGCCGTTGGATATTTGGAATTTGGAATTTGGAATTTGCGAAATTAATCGCATCATCGAGTCACGGATTGTCTGGTAGGTTTTCTCGCCTATCCCCCGCGCCGGCTCGTTAATGACCCGCTTCAGGCTGACCAAATCGCGAAAATTAAGAGCCAGCCGGATGTAAGCCACCGCGTCTTTGATTTCTTTGCGCTCGTAAAATTTCACGCCGCCGATTATTTGATAGGGAATTCCGCTTTCAATAAACACTTCTTCCAGAGCCCGCGACTGGGCGTGGGTACGGAACAGTACGGCAAACGCGCTTAAACTGCCGTGCTCCTTGGGCAATTGAGGCAGTCCAATATAAGATCGGGTTCCGGACCCGCCCCTGCCGCGGGCTTTCTTTAAAAATCTGTCGAGAATGGAAAAACCCGCGGACTGATAATCCGGCTCATACTCCAACTCGTTTTCCTGGTCTTGCGGGATTTGGCCGCGGCCGGCCTCCGCGGTGGCGGCCATCCGGATTATTGTTTTGGCCACGAAAGCCGCTTCGTCCGTTTCATCTTCCAACTCATGAACCTCCACTTTTTTTCCTTCCTGGTTTTCGGTCCATAAAATTTTCTGCTTCTGTTCCCGATTAAGCTCGATGACCTTCTGGGAAGCGGCCAGGATATTTTTGCTGCTGCGGTAATTTTGTTCGAGCTTGACCACGCGCGCTTCGGGGAAGTCCTGCTCAAAATTCAGGATATTGCGGATGTTGCTGCCGCGGAAACCGTATATGCTCTGAGCGTCGTCGCCGACCACAAACAAATTATGATGTTCCGCCGCCAACAGATGCAATAGCGCGTATTGGGCATGGTTGGTATCCTGGTACTCGTCCACCAGGATATATTGGAACAGCTGCCGGTACTTTTTAAGCACCACGGGGAAATTTTGGAAAATTTTAACAGTAAGCATCAGCAGATCGTCAAAATCTACCGCATTCTGGCGGTAAAGGTAATTCTGGTAGCGGCCATAAACCTCCCGCACCAGCGGCTCCAGCTCGCCCTCAACTCCCAGATTCAATTCCGCCGGAGATTGCAGAATATTTTTAGCGGAGGAAATGAGATGCTTAAACAGGTTCGGATTGTAACGCTTATCAATATGCAGATCGGAAATAATCTCACGTAAAATTTTTATCTGGTCATCGGTATCATAAATGGTAAATCCCCGGCTGTAGCCCAAGGCCTGAATCTCCGACCGGAGCAAGCGGGCACAAACCGAATGAAACGTGCCCATGAGCGGCAGTTGGACGCCGGAATGCGGATATTGCGGGCCGGAAATTAAAATCTTCTTAACGCGTTCGGCCATTTCCTTGGCCGCCTTATTGGTAAAGGTCAGCGCCAGGATATGCCCGGGACTGACAATTTTCCGGTCACACAGCCAGGCAATACGAAAAGCCAGTGCCCGTGTTTTGCCGCTGCCCGCGCCGGCCAAAACCAACACCGGCCCCATCGGGGCTGTTACGGCTTCGCGCTGCTTAGGGTTCAACGAAGACAGGTCCATAACTTAAATTATAACAAAGAAAGGGGTCTTGGAAAATTATTCTAACTGCCCTAATTATTCTAAATGCCTTAAACAATGCCTAATTCCCAAATGCCAGGATAGCATTAGCCTTAGGCATTGGATATTAAGCATTATTCAGATCCGCCAGTTGGCGGAAACGGGAGCTTATCCCGAACTTAATTCAGGGTTAATTAAAATAGTTTACTGATTTTTAGCGGGTAAAGCCACCAGATCTTGGGAGGACGCCGTAGAACGTCGTCCTAAAATTTAGCAAGTTTATAATAAAAAATTCCCTTTAAAATAAGCCAACAAAATAAAATTCCTCTAAAACTTGCGGTAAATTGTACGGCTGTGGACGAACCGCTTGCCTCAAATTACCGGCATCAGGTAAACTAAAAAGGATAAAACTATTAAAAATATATAGAACAAGGCTTTTTACCGGCGGATTGTAGTGGTTTTTTTCATAAGCCCTCTATATATTTATTATTTTCCCCGGACACGCCGATTTGCCGATTTTTCCGCTACATAACCGGGTCAAAATAAGGAGCCTGTATACAAAAAATAAATTCCTGGCGATCCGCTTACAAAAAACTTTCTTTCCGGATCACCTTTTATTTCCAGTATTACGTCAAAAAAAACTTGTACCGTATGCAAAAACGGGCGCCCCACTTCAAAAAGGCGCACCTCAACGCGTTTCCCGCCGTCCATCTTAAAAAGATGGACGTGTGGGATTTTGTTTTAAAATTTTCCAGCGAACTGCTCGTGCTCAGCCTGGCGGTAGCCGTCGCCGGGTTAAACCTTTCGTTCTTTGCCGGCGGCAGCCAAAACGGCTATAACGACAACAGTTTTGCCGCGGGCTTCTTGCAGGCTCATGCCGACTGGAACCAAAAATTGGCCGATAGAAACAGCAGCATTATTACCACCGTGTCCGGCACCGGACTTATCGCCCAGGCTCAAGCCGATGACTTCCAAGGCCTAGATGCCAGCACTGTTTCTCCAGACAACACTCCGGACAACTCCGCTGCCGTCACGGTAAGCCCGGACGGCATCCAGGCGCCAAATCCGGACAGTATCCGCGCCCTAGTGACTAACGTCACCAAAAAAATTTACACGACCCAGTCCGGAGATACTTTGCAATCCATTGCCGCGGCTAACGGTATTTCTGTCAACAGCATTAAATGGAGCAACCCGAGCCTGACCACCGCTTATTTAAAACCGGGTTGGAACCTGATTATTCCGCCCATAGACGGCGTGGCCGTAACCGCGGACGCCAACACCACCCTGCCCGACCTGGCCGTTCAGTACAGCCCGCAGCGCTACAATCCGGACAAGAAAGCCAGAGACGCGGCGGCGGCCCAGTTACTGGATAAGATTATTTCTTACAACGGGCTCGACAGCGCCGAAGATATTAACCCCGGCGACTTTTTGATAATCCCCGGCGGCGTAGTGGCCGCTCCACCCGCGCCTCCGAAACCCAAACCCGCTCCCAAATCGAAAACGTATAACTCTCCCGCCATCAGCGACGATACCGTAACCAGCATTGGCTCGGGCTACGACGGCGCGGAACACTATTTCCCGGTAGGCTACTGCACCTACTACGTCGCTTCCAAAATGAGGATTACCTTCGGCGGCAACGCCCGTAATTGGCTGGCCAACGCCAGAGCTTCCGGTTATGTTACCGGAAGCGAAGCGGCGCCGCATTCGGCGGTCGTGTTTTCGGGTTACGGCTATGGCAAATACGGCCACGTAGCCTATGTTGAATCGGTCAACGGCAACGGCACCATTACCGTTTCCGAAATGAACTACGAACGGTTTAACCGCGTAGACCGGCGTACGCTCTCTGTCCGTGATCCGGCAATCCGCGGGTATATCTATCCGTAAAATTACAGAACCGGCAGTCAGCAGACAGCATTTAGCGCATCGGAGTTAACCACCCCGCCCTAACCGGGCGGGGTTTTATTATGCCGCCCCCCTTCACACAACCATCTATATAACAGACCTGCTGCCTTTTAATGCCTTGAGAGCCGCTGCGCCAGATGCCTATGGCAGCTTTCCTATTTACCAGCCACTGCGATGCTGTAAAGCATCATAGCGGCACTAAAAAATAAAAATACTTCAACGCTTAGAAGCGGTCGAAGTATTTTAAATTTCCCCCTAACTGTCCAATGCTGCCTGCTGACTGCCGTATTACGGTTGTACCGCGGAATTGTAATATCCGTTCTGGCCGCCGACGCTGGAAGTGGATAAGTCATCGGCTGCGGCATTTACGGTCTGGCCGGTGAAGGTGTCGGTGGCGGTAAACTGAATATTTTTAAGCAGCGTAGGCGCTTGGTTGGCCTGGGAAGCCGACGGAATCAAGCGTAAGCCGAAACTCAGCACCCGCGGCCGCGTAAATTGGCCGGTATGGGCAGGCAAAGAATCGACCTGCCACGTCAGCTTGCCGGTAGACGAATCATACTGGACATTAGACGCCTCTCCGCTGTTGACGCTGCCATTCGCGAAGCCGCCGGCGCCCAGAGGCACATACGCGGTGAGTACGCCGTTACTCATATCATCCGTGGAGTTGGTCAGCGACAGGCTAACGGCATACAACGTTGCCTGTCCCACTTTTGGCGGCAGGCTGCCGCTTTGGTAACTTACCGCAGAATTGAGGGTAACGGGACTGGATACCTTTAAGGAAACCTGATTTCCCGGAAATGCCGTTTGGTATTCGTTCGAAGAAATTTTAAGATTGCTGACGATTGTCAAATCCTTTGACGAATCCTTGGTGGCCGGATTTTTTACCTTAACCGTAAATGCCAATTGGCCGTTGTCGCTCGGATTTAAGCTCTGCAAATTATTAACCGATGAGGCGTTCCAAGTTATGGTATTATTGTTGACTTGACCGCCTTCGGCCTGAATTGAGGCAAGGTCCAGGGCTTTGGAATCAAGGGTAACAATAATATTGACCCCCGTGGCCACGGTGCTGGCGTTGTTTTGATACTTCAAATTGAAAGTGAGAGTCTGCCCGGGATCAACGACATTGACGCTCGGGTCAACGCCGGATACCGACTGGCTCACCAGCAGCGGCAGGCTGTTGATCGCGGTAATCACCGGTGCGGAACTGCCTTGCACGTAATACTGGCCGTCGTTGCCCAATACTTGAAAATCGGCGGTAGCTGTCTTGCTCTCGCCCGGATTAGCAGCGTTAAACGTACCCTGAATGGTAATAGTTCCGGAAGACCCGGCGGCAAGGGTACCAATGTTCCAGGTATCCGTTCCCGAATCCGGCTGCGGCTGGGCCGAAGCAAAAGCAAAACCGCTGTCGTAATGCATCACGACGCGGGCATTCTGAATATCGTGGCTGGAATTGTTCTGATACTTGAGCGTGTAAACAACGAGCTGCGCGTTGCTTGTCTGCTGGGGACCGTTTAGATCCAGCTGAATATCGGAAGCCACCAGCCGAATAGTGGAATCCTGTTTCTGAACGAACTCGGCGTTAAAATTGCTGTAGTGATAATGAAGCTTGATCAGCAGGTCTTTGGTATCATTAACGTTGCCGTTAATCCGGGCTTTTACCATAACCACCGCGTTCTGCCCGGGATTCAAATCCGGCACGGAAAACAGCGTACCCGACAAATTTTGAGGATTCGGGCTGCTTTCCACAAAAGTTTCCCCGTCGGGATAGGCGAGCTCCAAAGTCATCTGCACCAATTTTTGCGTATCCTTGTTGGTGACCGTGATTTTGTATACCGCCTGGCTCCCGGCCGGCACGGTCTGAGGAACGTCCACGGCAATGCCGACATTGGCCCCTTTGGGAGCTTGGGCCGGAGTTTTGCGGAACGCAAAATAAGACAGCGCGGCAATAATCAACACGCCTACAACAACCGCCCACACATACCACTTATTTTCGCGATAAAAACCCCTAAAACCCCCGGCTGCCGCCGCACTGGCGTCAATCTGCCGCGTTACGGCGGCCGGGAACACCGGCTGCTCCACGGTTTTTTTAACAAATCCGGTATCTGGCGGAGGAGTTGGATTTTGGTTTGAATCCATATTATAAAAAGATAGTATTTAACGCTATTATTATACCATAGTTACTCACAAAAATC
Source organism: bacterium (assembly GCA_021789715.1). GTDB lineage: Bacteria > Patescibacteriota > Doudnabacteria > UBA920 > UBA920 > JAJYJE01. The sequence goes on from JAJYJE010000003.1 coordinate 15,547, forward strand.
GTTCCGACTTAAGGCGGCGCTCCAAATGGTATTCCAAAAAACCCGACAAAACCTCCTGCAGTTCATAAATATTGCTAATATTGCTGCCCATGCCCGCCTGGCGCCATAATTCGTCAAAGGACATGGCGCCAAGACGCTGAAACAGCCGAAAAGCGCCCGGCGGCAGCCGGCGATAATCCACGGCGCTGCCGGAAAACATAAACCCGCCGCGGCTGTTGGAAAAACCCACCTCGGCGAATTCGGCCGGCGGCTCGGCATGAATCGCCAATCCAGCGCTGGCCAAAAAATCTATCTTAAACTTGGCCAAGCCTAAGGCGATCTTTTCCCGTATTTCCGCCTCCCGCATTTCTGCCGTTAGGTCCAGGTACGACAAAAACCCGGTTAAAGCATTAAACAGCCGCTCGTTTTTTTGCTCATCCGGCGTAAACTTAAGCGTGATCTCCAAAACATAAAAAGCCGCGTTTACAGCCTCGAGGCGCTCC